>NZ_LZMM01000036.1:0-131165 GCF_001665945.1 Kocuria sp. ICS0012
CCCCCCCGGCCCGGGCCCCCCCGGCCCCGGGCACCCGGGGGTAACACCCCCCCCGGGCGCCCGGCCCCCCCCCCCGCTATGGCCCCCGTCCGCCGTCGTCGTACTGCCGTTAGAGATCGGGCAACGCCATCAACGGCGCGGGGGCTCGGGAGTGTGCTGGGAACGGCGGGACTTCTTCAACCGCGACAGCTTCTCCCCGAGCTGTTCCTGTTCCTCGGGCGGCGCGCTGACCCCGCTGGTCCGCTCGGCCTCCTGGTAGAGGTCACCGCTCATCACGTCGACCAGGTGCTTGGCGCACAGGTTGGACTCGTCCACCGCCTGGATGAGGGCATTCGCGTGGCGGGGTGTCCAGCGGCGGTTCGGGTCCAGGCGGTAGAGCGGGGCACGGATCAGGTCCCCGCACAACCCTTCCTCGGCGATGTGGGTGCGCGCGCTGACCAGCCACGTGACCAGTAGGACCGCCACGAAGAGGACACCGAGCCAGCCGATCACGGGGAAGACCTTGGTCACGAGCTCGGTGAACGGCAGGAAACTCAGCCCGAACCCGACCAGCGTGACCGCGATGAACACGAACCGCCCCCACCGGCCGTGCCAATGTAGTACACCGAAGTACTGCACCGAGCGGCGTTCGATCACTTCCGGGGGGCCTCCGCGGACGGGGGGTGTCAGTTCATCACGGCGGACAATCCGCTCCCGGCCATCCACACCCCCACGATCGCTGCGATCCACAGAAGCGTGACCTTCGCTTCCCGCTCGAGCGTGGGGACGATCCTCTCGAGGCGCGGCCAGATCCGCCGGCCGGCCAATGCTGCAGCCGCGATGAGCACGAGCGCGGGCAGGATCATCACGACGCAGTAGGCGGCGAGCAGGGCCAGTCGCAGCGGCCAGCCGATGTCCATACTCGTGATGATCCCGTTGGCCGCGAGATAGGGGACCATCGTGGCGGCCTCCGTGAGAGCAGCGCCGGCACCGAGGGCGACCATGGCACCGGGATGCAGGGACCTGGGCGGTGCGCGGTGCCCCTCGCGCTTCACGGGGTCCGGTGCGAAGATCCCGTACGCGAGCAGACCCAGCCCGGCGACCACCTTGAACCACAGGGCGGGCTCGCTGTCCCAGATCCTCCCGGCCACGTCGGAGAGGAGGTCGAACCCCAGGGCGATAGCGATCCCCAGGAAGAAGTAGAGGAGCACCACGGTCGCGAAGTAGAAGAACAGCGGGACCGCGTCCACGCGCCGCCGGGAGATCACGAGGACCAGGGGGATCACCAGGGTCCCGAGGCTCATGCTGTCCAGCAGGGCCAATCCGAGCAGTGCGAGAAGGTCACCCATGTGTGCCGCCTTGTCTCGTACGAACGTATGCCATACCGCAACCATACACTTGTATGAGAGGGGGTGGTCAGATGCCACAGGAGAACGAGAGTCGCGGGATGATCCCCGCCCGGGTCATGATCGCGGAAGCTGCGATCCGCGTGATCGCCCAGCAAGGTTTCGACGTGGTGAGCGTGCGCACTGTGGCCCAGGAGTCCGGGATCTCCCCCGGGACCGTTCAATACCACTACAAGACGCGGCGGGATCTGCTGCTCGCCGCCCTCGAGAGGTCCGTGGAGCGACAAACCCAACGGGTCATGGCTGCGCGCGGTCAGAACGGCTATCGGGCATCCCTCGCTCGCACCCTGCGTGAACTCCTGCCGTTGGAGGGCGTGCGGAGAGAGGACGCTGCCGTGTGGGTCAGCTTCGGGGCGGCCGCCTCCACCCGGGACTGGCTCGCGAGCGTGTACTGGCAGAACCTGCAGATCTTCCACGAGGGTGTCCTGAATGTCCTGCGGCGGGCCCAGGAGGACGGGAAGCTACGTGAGGGGCTGACCCCGGACACCGCCGCGCCCCTGGTCACGGCACTCGTGAACGGGTTGGCCCTGGATCACCTCAACGCACCCGAATCCGTTCGGGAGGGCACCGAACAGGCCCTCGATCGGGGGCTCTCGCTGATCCTCACGGACTGAGCCTCCTCAACGCCGTCGCGTCCCAACCCACCGTGTCAGGGCCCGTGCGTAGGGTCGGATGCATGATCCCCCACGACACGAGACTGCGCCGCCATGCCCCCTTGATCGTGCTGGAGGTGCTCCTCGTGGGGACGCTGATCTTCGAGATCGCCCGGGGGAACGGCCCGGCCGTGTTCCTGCTGTCCGCACTCGTCCTCGCGGCGCTCGTCCCGCTCGCCCTGGAGCCGATCGCCCGCGCCAGCATCCCCATGACCCTGCAACTGCTGTACGCGGTGCTGTTGTTCGGCGGGGCGTTCCTGGGAACGTACTTGCACGTCTACGGTGTGTGGACGCCGTGGGACACCGTGGTCCACTTCTTCTCGGGAATCCTGATCGCGCTGGGCGCCGATCACGCGTGGCGCATCCTGTCCCGGCGGCATGGTTTCGTCCTGCCCAAGTGGCTGTGGGGGCTCGCGATCGTGTCGTTCAGCGCCTTCATCGCGTTCCTGTGGGAGGTCGCCGAGTTCGTCACCGATCTGGTCTCGGACAGCAACGCTCAGGTGAACAACCTGGACACCATGACCGACATGATCGCGGGCACAACGTCCGCGCTGATCGTCGTGGTCGTCCTGGCGCTCACCCGGGCGGGGGGCCGAACGTCCGTGTGACGAGGACGGGTTACTCGATCACACCGCACGCCAGGCGGCTGCCGGCGTCACCCGTGGAGCGGGTGTCCTCGTCCGGTCCCTCCGGGGCGTAGCGCTCGGGGATGTTCGCGTAGTTGTCCGGGCCGGAGTGGATCATCAGCGCGGAGCCGTTGTCGTCCCGCAGGTTCTCGGCCGTGAGCCGGTCCGTCTCGAACGACATGGCCGCCCGCCCGGATTCCGTCACCAGCAGCGCGGGAAGGTCACCCGCATGCTCCGGATGGCGAGCGTCGTCGCCACCCAGGTGCCCGCCGGCGGACAGGAATGCGCCGGTCTCGGAGGGATCGTCCGGCGCGGAACTCTCCGCCTCGCACACGCCGTTGCCGTGCACGTGCAGGCCGTAGTACCCCGGTTCCAGACCGGAGAACTCGACCGAAACCCGCATCGCATCCTGGTCGGCCTCGGTGAACTGCGCGGTGCCGACCTCCATTCCCTCGGCATGACGCACCGTGGCGGTGGCCAGGGGACCCGGGCTCGACGCCGCCGTCGCGGCCCCCTGCCCACCCGTCGGATCCGCGGTGGTGGCGTCATTGCCCTCGCCGCACGCGGCCAGTGTCAGCATGCCCGCGAGCCCCAGGAAAGCCAGTCCGCCGCGGGCTCGGAAGGGGCGATGGGTGGTGGGGGGCTCGTCGGTGGCCGGGGGTGTCATTGCGCTCGCGTTCATGGCATCTCCTCATCGTCGGTCCGCTGGGCCGGCAAGGGTCGTGATGCCGACCATGCAACGGAGGTGGCTCTTCCACCGTACACATGACGAGGGTCACAATCGGGAGTATTGCCAGGTGGGAGGCCGGTTCCGCACCGAGCACGGGGTGCCCCCGGGCCGACATCCGGCACCCCGGCGGCTACTGTGAGGACATGACGGAGTCAGCAACGCAGGAGTCGGTGGACGTGATCGTGATCGGCGGCGGCGCGGTGGGAGAGAACGCCGCGCAGTACGCGATCGAGGGCACGGACCTCACCGCGGTCATCGTGGAGGGTCACCTGCTGGGCGGGGAGTGCTCGTACTACGCGTGCATGCCCAGCAAGGCGCTGTTGCGCCCGGTCGACGTGACGGGACTGACGGACGACCTCGAGGGCGTCGTCCCCACGCGGCTCGACCGGGACGGCATGCTCGCGCGGCGCGACTCGTTCGTCTCCGACTACGACGACTCCTCCCAGGTCGAGTGGGCCGAGTCCGCGGGCATCCGCGTGGTGCGCGGCCACGCCCGCCTCGTGGGCGAGCGCTCGGTGCGCATCGAGGCCGACGACGCCGCCGCGCGCACCCTCACCGCGCGGCACGCCGTGATCCTCGCGACCGGCAGCGAGCCGAGCATCCCCTCCGAGTTCGACGGAGCGCACCCGTGGACGTCCGCGGACGCGACAGGCGTGGTCGAGACGCCGGAGAGCATCGCGATCGTGGGCGGGGGAGTCGTGGCATGTGAGGCCGCGGTGTGGCTCAACGCCCTGGGATCCCGGGTGACCCTGCTCGTGCGGGGCTCGGGTTTGCTGTCCGGCAACGAACCGTTCGCGGGGGACACCGTCCTGGACGGGTTGCGCGCCAGCGGCGTGGAAGTGGTGCTCGACGCATCTGTCACCAAGTGCACCCGCAGCGATGCCGAGGACACGGGGCTGGGCCGGGTCCACGGCGGGCCGGTCCACCTGGAGACCTCCGCCGGGACCGTCGACGTGGCCGAGGTGCTCGTGGCCACAGGCCGTGCCCCGCGGTTGCGGGACGTGGGACTCGACGCGGTCGGGCTGAGCGCGGACGACGTCCTCCATGAGAAGCTCCCCGCATGGCTGCACGCCGTGGGCGATGCCAGCGGCGATGTGCCCCTGACCCACTGGGGCAAGTACCGCGCCCGGGTCATCGGGGCCAGGATCAAGGCGGTGGCCACGGGGGCGCCCGCGCCGTATGAGGTGGAGAATCCGCCGGTGCCCCAGGTCGTGTTCACGCAACCGCAGGTCGCGCAGACGGGACTGACGGAAGCCTCCGCGCGGGACCGGGGGATCGACGTCGTCACCGCGGAGGTGCCCTACAACGGTGCGGCCGGCGCGGCGCTGCTGCGTGACACCATCTCTGGAAAGGCCAAGATCGTCGTGGACCGGGAGACCCGGTGCCTCGTGGGTGCCACGTTCGCGGGCCCGGACGCTGGCGAGCAACTGCACGCGGCCACGATCGCGATCACGGGGAAGGTACCGGTGCACGTGCTGCGCCACGCGGTGCCCAGCTATCCCACGGTCTCGGAACTGTGGTTGCGGCTGCTCGAGGAACTGCCCGAGCAACTGCGCCGGGCGCCGGAGTAAAAGGTTCCCGAACAACTGCGCTGGGCCCGGAGCAAGAGGTTCCCGAATCCGCTCGCGACGGCCATACTGGGACCGAATCATCCGGGATGCGTTCGTCGAAGGAGCCTCACATGACCCCCTCACTCGCCACGTACATCGCCCTGCCCGGAACCACCGCCGAAGCCATGGAGCACTGGCACGACGTGTTCGGGGGTGACCTGCACATCCTGCGCTACGGCGACATGGACCTGCAGGGCATGCCGTTCGAACCGGATCCCCAGGCCGTGGCCCACTCGACGTTGACCATGCCCGGCGGGGTGATCGCCGCCGGTGACGCCATGGGGGACGACGACTACCCGCTCACCGGGACCGCCTACTCCCTGCTCTACACGACGGAAACGGCCACGGAGGCGCGGGCCCTCATCGAGAAGCTCGAGGCTGGCGGTGGCCACACGGGCATGCCGTTCGAGAAGGCCCCGTGGGGCGACTGGTACGGCCAGGTCTTCGACCGCTACGGCGTGATGTGGTCGTTCTCGGCGTCCCAGGAATGACGTCCGTCGGGGCCGATATCGGTCCCGGTGCCACCGGGGCCTCCGATACCGTCACCGCGCCGCCCACCCTGCGGCCACTCCACGCCGACGACGCCGCTGCCGTCCTCTCCGCGTTCCGTTCCGACCAGGCCATGTCCCGGCAGGGCACGGTGACCACGTCGGAAGAGGCAAAGGAGTACGTCCACCGGCTCACCGACCCGGACGGAGGCAAGGTCGCGTGGGCCGTGTGCCACGGGGACGGGCCCGTGGGGCTCGTGTGCATCGCGGTGGACGAGCAGAACCGGAACGGCTGGTTCTCCTACTGGATGACGGAGGCTGTCCGTGGCCGCGGGTGGACGTGGACACCTACGGACGGCTGCGAACGGATCCCCGGTGGCAGGGCAGCGCGGCGGCGGCCCGGTTGCGGTCCGGCGACCGTCGGCGCTACCGCACGGCCACGGCGTGACCCACGGTCGCGGGGTGTTTCCGGGAGAACTCCACGGGGAAGTCGGTCGTGATCCGATCTACGCCCAGGGCCACCATGCGGTTGAAATTGCGCTCGGCGTTCACCGTGTACACGCTCATGCCCAGCCCTGCCGCACGGACCCGGTCCACCGCGGCCGCATTGAGCCAGCGGTGGTTGGACCCCACCTGCCCCGCGTAGGTGGAGATCCGCGCGAGGGTCTCGGCATCGGGAACCCGGTACACGAGCTGCTGCAGGGGGACCTCCGGGGCCAGCACCGCGAAGCGCTGATTGGAAGCAGCGTCGAACCCCAGGACCTCGATTCGCCCGTCGCGGACCAGACGCTGCCACCGGGGATCCGATCGCAGACGCTCCACGATGATGTGCTCGATACCGGGGGACGTGACCGGGGACTTGATCTCGATGAACACGCCGATCGCGTCGCGCGCAACCTCCACGGCGTCGTCGAAGTGCGGGATGCGCTCGCCCCGGAACGCGCCGGAGAAGGACGAACCAGTGTCCAGCCGTTGCAATTCGGCCCATGTGAACGACGTGACCGGATCGTTCTCCCGACCCGGGAACACCTCGGCGGCGTTCGTGGTGCGCGCGGGGGTGGGGTCGTGGAACGCGAAGGGCACACCGTCCGCGGAGAGCTGGACGTCGAGCTCGAAGAACTGTGCACCCGAGGAACGGGCCACCTCGAACGCCGCCACCGTGTTCTCGGGTGCGACCCCCGCGGCTCCGCGGTGGCCGATCAACAGGTGGGCCGGCGCAGTGGTCATTCCCGCAGTGTCCTCCCGCCCGCGGGGTGCTGTCAGGAGGGCCGTGGGCCGGATCCAGCGGAGGGGGTCCGTTGCGAGACGGTCGGTCAGGGGGGTCGTGCGGGTGCGCATCCAGAGCCTCTCACGGGTTGCCGTACGGAGATGGCCTTGCCGGTCGCGTGGTGATGACCGGCGAACGGGCCGAACCCATGGTCGCGGGGGGACATGACGGCTGCGGAGCACCCCGATGACCGAGGTGTTAACTCGGCACCACGGATCACAGCCGGTGTATTAACCTGGCGTCCGCCGCCGAATGCACCTCCGGCGGATCGCACCCGGTCCGTTACTCCAGCGGGTCACCCTTGGTGCGGTCCAGCGCGACCCGGACCAGGGCCGCGGCCAGGATGGGGAGTTTTTCGGGCGGGACGAGGTCCGCGAGGTCGTGGGCGTCGTCGGGCAGACCGATCCGCCGGGCGCCGTCCAGGGCCTTGGCGTCGAAGAACGGCGCGAGGCCGGGCCAGACACCCTGTACCTCCCGGGCGAAAATCGCGGCGCCCGCGGGGCCGATCCCCGGAAACTGCTGGAGCGCCTCGAGGACGTCGTCGGTACCGTCCGCGCGCTCACGCACGCGGCGCAGATCCCCGCCGTACTCGTCGATCAGGAGGGCGGCGCCGTCGCCGAGCATTGTGGAGGTGCGCTCGTCGTAACGCTTGTAGCCGCCGCGCCCCAGCGCCTGAACCCGTTGCCGCCACGACGCCGCGCGCATCCGTTCCGGGGTGCGGTACCCGGCCGTGAACAGCTCGCGCGCGGAGGCGACCGCCACCTTGGCCCCGATGCGCGCGGACAGCAGGTTGGCCAGCACCAGCAGCTGGAACAGGGGAGCGGGCGTGTCCCGCAGCTCGATGCCGGCGTCCTGCGCGTACGTGGTGCCGTGGCGCTCCAACAGCACGTGCACGGTGTCCTCGTGCGATCGCGTCATGCGTCCCTCCCTGCCTGGATCTCTGTGTCCGTGTCGTCCGACATCATGCCGCCCACGGCCGGATCGTTCGGGGCCGTGCTGCTCACGACGGCGTGAATTCCGCTCCCGGCCAACTCTCTCGTGCGCACCGTTACTAGTAAATAAACTGACAATCGACGCCACATCGCGGTGGCAGACCCCACGGTTTGGTGGGCATTCACAGCCTCGACGAAAGGAAGTGCCATGGCGGAGAACACCGACGACATCCAGAAGGTGCGGGACATCATCAAGGGCACCCGCATCGCCATGCTCACCCACGTGGACGGGGATGGTCACCTGGTGTCCAAGCCCATGGCCACGCAGGAGGTCGAGTTCGACGGCACCGTGCGGTTCATCGCGGAGCGCGACTCCGAGCAGGCGCAGGCCCTGCAGCAGCGCCCCGAGGTGAACGTGGCCTACTCGGGTTCCGGTTCGTGGGTGTCAGTGTGTGGCACCGCGCGCATCGTCAACGACGAGGCCAAGCTCAAGGAACTGTGGAGCAGCTTCACCGGTTCGTGGCTCCAGGGCGGCCCGGAGAACCCCAACAACATCCTCATCGAGATCGACGGCCACAGCGCCGAGTACTGGGACAGCCCGGGTAACAGCAAGGTGACCCAGGTGGCCAACTTGATCAAGTCCAAGGTCAAGGGCGACACCGTGGACGGCGAGAACAAGGTCGTGGATCTCTGATCCGAACCGCCCGTCCGACGGCCGTTCGATCCCCATGGATCGGGCGGCCGTTGCGCATGTCGGGGCTCGTCCGGCACGGGGCGCCTCGTCCGGGCGGGGGCCCGCGCGCCTACCATGGAGTATGACCGTACGCCTACTGTCGATCGAGACCGCCGTCCCCGACACCGTCATCCGGCAGGAGGACGTGTCCCGGCTGTTCGCCGAGCAGCCGGGGATGACCAGGCTCGGCACGCGTGTGGTGCGTTCCGCCTTCGCGGGCGCCGGGGTGAGCACACGCCACACGGTCCTGCCCGAGCTGGGCGTTGTGGCATCGGGGACCGTTGACGGGGGCGACGCCGCGGCGTCGCCGTTCGTGGATCCCACGACCCGGTACCTGCGCTCGCCGGGAACGCACGCACGCAACCAGCTCTACACCGAGCACGCCAAACGGATGTTCGTGACAGCCGCCCGGGCGGCCCTCGACGCCGCGGCCCCCGGGATCGAGCTCGCGGATGTGACCCACGTGATCACGGTGTCCTGCACCGGGTTCTTCGCACCGGGCCCGGATGTGCGCGTGGCCAAGGACCTGGGGCTACCCGCGGACGTGAAGCGGATGCACCTGGGGTTCATGGGCTGCAATGCCGCGTTCCCCGCCCTGCAAGCCGCGTACACCGCGTGCCGCGCGGATCCGGACGCCGTGGTGCTCGTGGTGTGCGTGGAGCTGTGCACCCTGCACCTGCACGTGCGCAACGATCCCGACACCGTGATGGGCAACGCCCTGTTCGCGGACGGTGCGGCCGCCGCGGTGGTGACCGGGCGCGACGCCGCCGCTCCCGGCGCTACCCTCGAGCTCGTGGACTTCGAGACGACCCTGGCCCCAGTGGGCGAGGAGGAACTCGCGTGGAGCGTGGGGGACGAGGGCTTCGAGATGATCCTGGGGACCTACGTGCCGCGGATCATCGACGACCACGTGACGGACGCCCTCGCACCCCTGCTGGACCGCGCGGGGCTGAGCGCGGACCGGATCCCCCTGTGGGCCGTGCACCCGGGGGGACGCAGCATCCTGGACAAGGTGCAGGGACGGCTCGCGCTCACGGACGAGCAGATGGCCCCGTCCCGCGGAGTGCTCGCGGACGCCGGGAACATGAGCAGCGCGACCATCCTGTTCGTGCTCGAGCGCCTTGTGCGAGCGGGGGACCCGGGCACCGTGGCGGCGCTCGCGTTCGGCCCCGGCCTGAGCATCGAGAGCGCCCTGCTGCGGGTCTGTCCCGCGTCCGAGACGAGGTGAGCGATGAAGCCTATGCTGCGCAACAACCCTCTGCCGCACGCTGATGTCCTGGGCCGCCGCGACCCCCTGCTCCGCCACCGCAGCGTGGACGAGCCGGAGCTCATGGACGATCCGGCCTGCGATCCGGTGGCCCTGGACAACACCTACCGCTTGTTCGGGGTGATCAACCCGCTCGTTGCATCCTGGTGGCCCGTCTACCGCCGGTATGTACGTCCCGCGTTGCGTGCCGCTGCCCGAGAGGGTCGCCCCGGCACCGTGCTGGACATCGGGTGCGGCGGGGGCGACGTCGCCCGGGCCATCGCCCGCTGGGCCGCTCGCGACGGGCTGGACGTGCGGATTACCGGGATCGACCCGGACGCCCGGGCCACCCGGTGGGCGGCCGCGCACGACCGCGGAGTGGGCGCCACCTACCGGACGCTCGCGAGCCACGATCTGGTGGCAGCGGGGGAGCGCTACGACGCCGTGATCTCCAACCACATGCTCCACCACCTGACACGGAAGGAGCTGTCCGCCGTGCTGGCGGACTCACGTCGGCTGACCCGTGGGGTAGCGGTGCACAACGACCTGCGCCGCAGCCGCGCGGCCTGGCTGCTGTACTGGGTGGCCACGCTGCCGCTCGCACGAGCCAGGGTGTTCGTGCGCTTCGACGGTCTGCTGTCCATCCGGCGCAGCTACCGCCCCGGAGAGCTGCGCCAGGCGCTGCCCCCGGGGTGGCGGGCCGTGCAACAGCGGTTCTTCCGGCTGCTGGCGGTGCACACCGGCCAGGACGCGGAGCCGGTCCGGGCGGACCGGGATCAGGTGGACACCCCGCAGCAGGACCGGACTCAGTCGGACCCGGGACGCACGTCCTGATCCCAGCCCTGCTGAGGCGTCTCGCACGTTTCCCGGAACACGTACTGGGAGGGGCGTTTGCGCTCGCGGCTGGACCAGTCGATCGCCGGGCGGTGGGTGCGCTCGGGCACGTAGCCCAGCCGGTACACGGCCATGAGCTCCAGATCCTCCGGAACGCGCAGCACGTCCATGATCCGCTGCCACTGGTGCGGTGCCTCCATGGGGAAGGACACGAACTGGATCCCCATACCCAACTCCACCGTGGTGAGCCACAGGTTCTCCATGGCGGCACCCATGCTGAACACCGAGTAGAACCCGGACAGTTCCTCCGGGCGGTATTCGCCGCGCTCGAGCATCACGCCGATCAGCAGCGGGGACCCCGCCACGAGCTTGCGGTTCTCCTCGCCCAGGGTCTGGGGCACGCGCAGCTTGTTCATGAGGCTCTGCCCGGAGGGCGTGAACGCCTTGGACGTGAACGGGCGCAGCAGCGCGGGCAGTTTGTCGAACAGCATGCCGCTGCGCTGGGCGTCCATCTCCTTCTGGCTGAACCGGAAGTACTTCTTGTACCGGTCGAAGAACGTGCCCGCGCCCATGACCTCGGTCATGCTCTCCCCGCTGATCCGGGCAACGGTCTCGATCGTGTCCCGGTTCTCGATCAGCACGAACCGCCACGGCTGGCTGTTGAACTGGGAGGGAGCCGCGGCCGCCGCGCGGATCAGCAACTGTTGGTGCTCAGGGCTCACAGGATCCGGGCGGAACGGGCCGTTGGTGGTGCGGCGGTTGAACACGGCATCCAGGAATTCCACGATTCACCTCCAGGCCAGCGCGAGGCCGGCCACGTAGCAGGGAGCCGCCGCGAGGGCGTCTCGGGTGTGACGTCGCAGCGGGTGCGCACCGTGGCGCTGCAACAGGAAGAGCGGGACGACCGCCGGTGCGAGGACCGCCGCCACTGGGGAGCGCTCACGCACCGCGGCCACGCATGCCGCCGCGGTCACGGCGGACGTGGTGATGTACAGACCGTGGTGGATCCACCGGACGTTCGAGGTGTTCACCCACCGGGCGGCCACGGACGCCCCCAGCGCGCAATTGGCGGTGTATGCACCGGCGGATGCGGTCACTAGCGTGCGCAGCAGGTTCATGACTCTCCTCGCCGGTGGGGTGCGTCCCGTGCGCTCATCGTGTCACACGTGGCATGCCATGGTGTCCAGCCACGCGGCCGCGCTGCCGTCTCGATGGAGTGCGGGGGCGACGGCGCGTGGTGGCGTTGTCGAAACCGGGCGCCGGGGCGCGGCTCAGCCGATACCCGGGGGCCACTCGCCCGCGTGGTCCACGGACTCGGTGTTCGGGTTCCAGGAGTACGTGGACACAGCCCGCCCGCTCGCATCGGCATTGCTCTCGCCCTCCTTGGCCCACCGGTAGGTGACCTGGATGGCGGAGTCGGACAGCCGCACGGTCGTGGGCGAGAAAGCGATGCCCTCCTTGGTGGTCGTGCCCAGGTACTCGCCGTCGTGGAAGAGCATCTGCTGCGACGGGGAGGACGCCGTGCCCCCGCGGATCGTCAGCGTGACCCACGACAGGTCCGCGCACGGGTCGTACGTCTCGGTGTCGATCGCCACCCACTCGGCGTCGGGAACGTTGCCCTTGGGGAACGCCGGGCCCACCTTGTCGATGTTCTCGTTCACGGCCTGCTCCGCGGAGGTGTTCGCGCACGACCCGGACGGTTCGGGGGTCGCAGACGACGCCGCAGTGGTCGCCGCGGGGCTCTGCGACCCGGGCGCGGGGGTGTCGGACGCGGTCATGTGACTCTTGGGCTGCGCGGCGGGCGAGGACACGGGAGCCGCCGCGGTCGCCTGGTCGATCGCCGCGGCGTCGGTCCCGGCCTGCGGGCTCGCGGCCTGGGAGCGGATGCCGGAGGTGGGCCCGTTGGCGATCTCGGAGGAGGTGGCCATGGACTGTGGCTGTTCCGCGGGCGAGGAGTTGCATCCGGTGAGCCCGCCCAGTGACAGGACCAGGAGGGCGGCTGCCGCGGTCAACGTGCGTGTGCGGTGCATGACGAATCCTCTCGTCTCATCCGTTCCCCGATGTCCACGGGTGGTTCCAGCGTGAGGGCTCGTCTTCACTTAAGCAATACTTCTATGTAGATGTAAAAGAATTCAGCCCGCGACCAGGGCATTCGTCCCGAAGACCGTCACGCGTCGTCGTCCGCGAAGCTGTCACCCGACCCACCCCAGGAGCCGTTCCGGGAGCGTGAACGCATGTATTCGCCCAGCACCGCGGCGTCGAGGTCCTCGGGATCCGGGGCGACCACCCGACCGCGCACCCGGCGCGCGAGCGCCGCGATGAAGCTGACGAGTCCGGGGTCGTCCCCCAGCCGGAACAGGGTGATCTCGGTGCCGCGCCGGGCCACGGCGTCCAGCTGCGCCACGGTGAGCCGTAGGGTCTCGGGATCGGGCGGGTACATGAACCATGCCTCGCCGCCGGGTTCCAGGTGGGCGGTGGCCTCACCGTCCGTGACCACGAGCAGCACGGGGTGCATGGTGGGGTGCTTGCGGAAGAAGCGCTGCGCGAGCAGCAGGCCGTGATGCAGGTTGGTGCCCTGTTCGTGCCACGCGGGCAGCGCGGTCAGCTCCCCGATGTCCATCGTCTGGGCGTAGCGGCCGAACGTGATGAGTTCGAGTGCGTCACCCCGGAAGCGGGTGGAGATCAATTGGTGCAGGGCGATCGCCGTGCGCTTCATGGGGACCCAGCGCCCGTTCAACGCCATCGAGAAGGACGTGTCCACGAGCAGCGCCACCGCCGCTTGCGTGCGCGCCTCCGTCTCGCGCACCTCGATGTCCTGGACGTCGATCCGCAGACCCGCACTCGGGTCCGCGCCCGACGCCGCCGTGCGGGTCACCGCGTTGGTCACCGTGCGGGTCACGTCCCACGGTTCCACGTCCCCGAACTGCCACGGGCGGGACGAGCCGGTCTGCTCACCGGCGGCCCCGGCGAGCCGGGTGTCCCGGCGGCCACTGCGACCGGAAAGTCTCCCGGCGGCGTCGCGCAACAGGGATTTGCCGAGCTTGCGCATGGCCCGCGGGGACAACCGCAACTCGCCGTCCGTGCCGCGGCGCAGGTAGCCGCTGTCCCGCATGGCGCGCTCGAGCTCGGTGAGCGTGCGCGCGGCGACGGCGGCGTCGTCGCCCAGTTGCCGGGCCAGCGCGGCCACGTCCAGGTCCGAGAGCGTGGAACCCGCATACGACTGGGACAGCTGCTCGCTCAGGGCGTCCAGGTCCGCGAGGTCCTGCAGCACACCCGTCCCGTCCCCGAGACCGAGGCCTTGATCGCCCTCGAACTGCTCCGAACCGGACCAGTCCAACCCGGGACGCAGGCCCTGCAGCGCGGCGTCGAGGCGGTCCAGTTGAGACATCAGTTCGGGGGAACCGAACGCCTGCGCGGACAGCGCCATGAGCTCCTCGCGCTGCTCCGGGGTCATGGACCGCATCATGCGCTGCGCGGCGGCGGAGCGCTGAGCCAGCGCGTCGATGAGCTCGTCGATGTCCTGGGGGTTCTCGGGGAACTGGTCCCCGTGCCGGTTCATGAACCGCTCGAAGTCCTCGGGTGTGTCCTCGCCGCGGGCGTGCTTCTCAAGCAGCTCGTTGAGGTCCTCGAGCATGCGGGAGACCGCGGCGCGGTCCTCGTCCGTGGCGTTCTGCAGCGCGTTCTTCATCCCCGCGAAGCGCTGCTCGAGCAGTTCGCGGCCCAGCAGGTCCTTGATCTGTTCGTAGTTGCGCCGTGCGGCGTCCGACTGCCAGTCGTAGTCGGACAGTTCCGTCACGGCCGCCGCGGTGGAGGACGGCAGGGCGTCCAGGCGCATCTCCCGGAACTGCCGGTCCGTGGGATCCATGCGCGCGTCCCGCAGGAACTGATCGCGTTCCTCGCGCAGCGCGCGGTCGAGCAGTTTCTTGGCCTCCTGCACCGTGCCGTCCAGGCGGTGCCGGCTCAGCAGGTCCCGACGCCGCTGATGCACCTGGCGCGCCAGATCGTCCAGTCCGCGCTGGTTACGCCCGCCGCGGCGCAGGAATTCGCGCAGGGCCTGGTCGGGGGAGTAGCCGGCCATGACGTCCTCGGTCACGGCGTCCAGGACCTCCCCGAGGTCCACGGGTGGGGCCAGGGGATCGGGGCCGCCGGAGTAACGACCGTACCGTGAAGAATGCCGGGGTGTGCGCATGGGAGGCCTATCCGTAGACGGTTTCCCCGTCGCCGGACTCCTTGGAGAGCTTCCGGGTCAGGAACAGCCCCTCGAGGGCGAGTTCGACGGCGGTCGCGCGGTACCCGGGCCCCTCACCGCCCACGCGTTCGGCCAACCGGTCGTAGAGCTCGGAGTCCTCGAGGGCGGGCAGGGCGTCGAGGAACTCCTGGGCGCCCACGCGTTCGCCGGTCGTGATGGTGCGCTGACCGTCGAACGCGGCGACCAGGGGAGAGAGATCCAGGCCACGGAAGTGTTCCCGCACGGCCTGGGCGGTCGCGGTACGCAACAAGTGCTCCAGGATGTCGTCCTCGCGGCCTTCCTCACCGGATTCGAACTCGACCTTCCCGCCGAGTACGGCCACCGCGGTGTCCACGTCCACGAGCCGGGCCACGGCGGGGTCACCGGGGCGCACCGTGGCTCGGTGCCGGGCGGCGGCCGCCACGGTTTCAGCTCCCGCGATCGCGAAGCGCGCGGAGACACCCGAGGACTGGTTCACCGCGCTGGATTCACGCAGTTGTCGTGTGAACCGGGCCAGGATCTCCAGGATGATGTCGGGGACCTCGGCGGTGAGTTCGGCCTCCTGGCGGATCACGGCCATCTCGTCCTCGAGTTCGAGCGGGTAGTGGGTGCGGATCTCCGCCCCGAAGCGGTCCTTGAGCGGGGTGATGATCCGGCCGCGGTTGGTGTAGTCCTCCGGGTTGGCGGAGGCCACGACCATGACGTCCAGCGGCAAGCGCAGCACGTAGCCGCGGATCTGGATGTCCCGCTCCTCCATGACGTTGAGCAGGGCCACTTGGATGCGCTCGGCCAGGTCAGGTAGTTCGTTGAGCGCCACGATCCCGCGGTTCGCGCGCGGGATCAGCCCGTAGTGGATGGTCTCGGGGTCCCCGAGCCGCCGCCCCTCCGCGACCCGCATGGGGTCCACGTCCCCGATCAGGTCCGCGACGGACGTGTCCGGGGTGGACAGCTTCTCCACGTAACGCTCGTCGCGATGGCGCCACGTGATCGGTAGGTCGTCACCCTCCGCGGCGATCCGCGCGGTGGACTCGGCGGTGAGCGGTTCGTAGGGGTGTTCGTTGAGTTCGGAGCCCGCGATCACGGGCGTCCACTCGTCCAACAGCCGTGGCAGGGTGCGCAGCAAGCGGGTCTTGCCCTGGCCGCGTTCACCCAGCAGCGCGACGTCGTGCCCCGCGATCAGCGCGCGCTCGAACTGGGGGATCACGGTGCGCTCGAAGCCGTGCAGTCCCTGCCACGGGTTCTCCCCCGCGGTGAGCGCCGCGAGCAAGTTGTCGCGGATCTCCCGGCGCAGGGATTTCAACTCATGACCCGACGCGCGCAGGTCACCCAGGGTGCGGATGTCAGGTTGGGCGTTCACGCGCGTCACGCTACGCCCGGTGGGCGGCGGCGTCGAGCCCCCGGGGCGGTTCGGTGACGCCGTGTGACGGGCGGGGAGCCGTGCGGGGTGGGGCCCGTGACGCGAGGGCGGGTGCGTTCTAGGCTGACGAAGCATGAGCGACTCCCGCGGATCGACCACCGTCCTGCTCGTGCGTCACGGCCGCACCCCCACGACGGGTGAGCTGTTGCCGGGGCGTTCCCCGGGACTGCACCTGTCCGAGCAGGGGTGGGAGCAGGCGCGCGCCGCGGCCGAGCGGATTGCGGAACTGCCCGTGAGCGCGCTGTACAGTTCGCCGCTCGAACGCGCGCGGGAGACCGCCCAGCCGAGTGCCGAGCTGCTGGGTCTGCCCGTCCGCGAGGACCCCGCGCTCCTGGAGCTCGACGTGGGGCAATGGACGGGGCGCGCGCTCAACGACCTCAACCGGTTGCCCGAGTGGCGCACCGTGCAGCACAACCCCTCCGCGTTCCGGTTCCCGGACGGGGAGAGCTTCCCCGAGATGCAGCAGCGCATGGTCGATGTCGTGCAGCGCCTGTGCAGGTTCCATCCCGGTGGGACCGTGGTGTGCTTCTCCCACGCGGACCCCATTCGCGGGTTGCTGGCCCACGCGATGGGCACGCCCCTGGACAACTTCCAGCGGCTCAGCGTGGGGCCGTGCTCGATCTCGGTGCTGTCCTATCCCGCGGCGCCCGACGGTGCGGATGAGCCCTTCCGCGACGACACGAATCCCGTGGTGCTCACGGTCAACTCCACGCGGGATTCCCTGCGGGAGCTGGTGGCGTCGTGACGGGCCGGTCCGGCGCGACCCGGAGCGGGCGCGGGGGCGGCGGGACGGCGTCGTCGTGAGGGCGGCGTCGTGAGGGCCGAACGAGCGGACGAGCTGCTGCGCACGGGGGAGATCACGCTGCTCGGGCAGCTCGCGCGCAGCAGCAATGAGACGTTCCTCGTGGAGCTGCGCGCGCTGGCGTCGCAATCGGTCACCGGCACCGACGGCGACGCTCGTGCCGGCGAGGTCCCCGGCCCTGAAGCCGCCGAGGCCTGCTCGGCTCCCGCGATCGGCGACGACGCCGTTCCGGCCGACTCACCCGTCGCGGCACCCGACCCCGACAACGCAGCTCCCGCAGCGACGTCGTTCGGTCCGCCGGACTCGGACACGGCATGCTGGGCCATCTACAAACCCGAGCTCGGGGAGCGGCCCCTGCACGACTTCCCGCCGGGTCTGTACCGCCGGGAGCGCGCCGCGTACCTGCTCAGCGAGGCGCTCGGCTGGGGGATCGTCCCGCTCACCGTGATCCGGGACGACGCCCCGTTCGGGACGGGATCGCTGCAGATGTTCGTGGCCGCGGACCCCCGGGAGCACTACTTCACGATTGTGGAGGACCACCCGGACACCCACCCGGTGCTGCGCGCCATGGCCGCCTTCGACGTGCTGACCAACAACACCGACCGCAAATCCGGCCACGTCCTGCGCGGCTGGGACGGGCGGGTCTGGGGGATCGACCACGGACTGTGCTTCGCCGCGGCGTTCAAACTGCGCACCGTGATCTGGGAATTCGCGCGCGACCCCTTGCCCCTGGACCTCGTGGCGGACATTGCGGCGCTCGCCGAGAACGGCGCACCGCCGGAGGTGACCGAGCTGCTGACGACCGAGGAGACGCGTGCCCTGCGTCGTCGTGCCCGTGCCCTCGCGCTGCTGGGCAGGCTCCCGGAGGACCCCTCCGGCATGCGCTACCCGTGGCCGCTCGTGTGAGCCGCCCCGGAGCGGTCCGCTGCGCGTGAAGCGGCCGGGGGTCCGGTGGAGGCGCGTGGCCGCGGCACCGTAGTCTGACCGTGCGCGTGACAGCGCGCTCGTCGAGAACCTGGCAAGGAGTAACCCATGACGCAGCCCATCCCGGACCCCAACCCGCTCGACAACACCGAGGCCTCGGACGACACGTTCCGCGAGGACGAACTGATCGGCACCACCGGTGACGAGGACTCCGCGTGGGAGGAGGACGACGCCCAATGGGGTGCCGACGAGGATCCCCTGACCCACCCCGAGGAAGCCGACGTGGAGCAGGTGGCGCAGGAGGAGACGATCCCTGAGCTCGATACCACCTCCGAGACCCAGGACCCGGAGGTCGAGGCCCTCGTGCAGGACCCGCAGGCCGACCGCGAGGTCAACCGCTCGTTGCGGGACGGCGCAGACCAGACCGTGGACCCCATGGACGAGCGCTGACGCGACACGCCGTCGCAGACCACCGACGACCCGTGGCGTCCGGGTGGCCCGTGTGGCCCCCGGTCGTCGCGGGTCGTCGCCGTGCGGGCCGAATCCCGGCGTGACCCGGACCGATGCCGCCGCGAGGGCCGCGCGGGTCGTCGCCGTCGTGACACACCTGACACCTGGACGCGCGCGGTAAACGGTCTATTCTTGAGGTATGTCCCGATTCAGCCCGCTCGAGTGGCCGGTCATCCGCCAGCTCCGGACCGGGGATCACACCGGCCGCAGTTCCGCGGTGCAATCACAGCGCACGCGTGAGATCACGCCGCGCACCAGCAGCGCGGACCGCGTGGTGCAGAGCGTGTGCCCGTACTGCGCGGTGGGGTGTGGCCAGAAGGTCTACGTCAAGGACGAGCGCGTGGTCCAGATCGAGGGTGATCCGGATTCCCCGATCTCCCGCGGTCGGTTGTGCCCCAAGGGGTCGGCGAGCGAGCAGCTCGTGAACTCCCCGGGCCGTCAGACCCAGGTGCTCTACCGCGCCCCGGGTGCCGCCGAGTGGCAGCCCCTGGACCGGGATACCGCGATCGACATGATCGCCGATCGTTTCCTGGAAGCCCGACGCCGCGGTTGGCAGGACACGGACGAGCAGGGCCGGCCGTTGCGCCGCACCATGGGCATCGCGTCCTTGGGCGGCGCCACGCTGGACAACGAAGAGAACTACCTGATCAAGAAGCTGTTCACTGCAGCGGGGGCCGTGCAGATCGAGAACCAGGCTCGGATTTGACACTCCGCCACGGTTCCCAGTCTGGGAACCTCGTATGGCCGCGGCGGCGCCACCCAGTCGCTGCAGGACATGGCGAACGCCGACTGCATCGTGATCCAGGGATCCAACATGGCCGAGTGCCACCCCGTGGGATTCCAGTGGGTCTCCGAGGCGAAGGCGCGCGGCGCCAAGATCATCCACGTGGATCCGCGTTTCACGCGCACCTCTGCGGTCGCGGACAAGCACGTCCCCATCCGGGCGGGCTCGGACATCGCCCTGCTCGGTGCGCTGATCAACTACGTTCTCACGCACGACCTGTGGTTCCACGACTACGTGGTGTCCTACACGAACGCCGCCACGATCATCAACGAGGACTTCGAGGACACCGAGGACCTCGGCGGGATCTTCTCGGGCTACGACGTCGAGAAGGGCGCGTACGACCTCTCGTCGTGGGCCTACGACGACGAGGACGACGACGCCGGTGACGGCACCGACAAGCACGAACAGGGCGACGAGGAACGCGAGGAAGCCGGCGGCGACAAGTTCGGCAGCGGCGGCGCGCCCACGGGTGCGTCCGAACCGCGCTGCGACGAGACCCTGCAGGACCCCCGCACGGTCTTCCAGATCCTGAAGCGCCACTTCTCGCGCTACACGCCGGAGAAGGTCGAGGAGGTGTGCGGCATCTCCGCCGCGGACTTCGAGTACCTGGCCCGTGCCGTGACCGAGAACTCGGGACGCGAGCGCACCACGTGCTTCGCGTACGCCGTGGGGTGGACCCACCACACGCTGGGCGCGCAGTTCATCCGCACGGCCGCGATCCTGCAGTTGCTGCTCGGCAACGTGGGTCGTCCCGGCGGGGGCGTCATGGCACTGCGCGGGCACGCGTCCATCCAGGGCTCCACGGACATCCCCACGCTGTTCAACCTGCTGCCGGGTTACCTGCCCATGCCCTCGGTCGAGTCCGATTCGCTCACCGAGTACCTGGGCACGATCGGGTCCAAGACGCAGAAAGGCTACTGGGCTGACGCGGACGCCTACACCGTGAACCTGCTCAAGGCATGGTGGGGGGACGCCGCGCGCGACGACAACGACTGGGCGTACCACTACATGCCGCGGATCAACGGTCCGCACGGGACGTACCAGACCCTCATGGCCATGCTCGAGGACAAGGTGGACGGGTACTTCCTGCTGGGGCAGAACCCCGCGGTGGGATCGTCCAACGGCCGCATGCAGCGCACCGCCATGTCCCACCTCAAGTGGCTCGTGGTGCGCGATCTGAACATGATCGAATCCGCCACGTGGTGGAAGGACGGACCCGAGATCGAGTCCGGCGAGCTGAAGACGGAGGACATCCAGACCGAGGTGTTCTTCATGCCCGCGGCCACCCACGTGGAGAAGTCGGGATCGTTCACACAGACCCAGCGTCTCGTGCAATGGCGCCACCAGGCGGTCTCCCCGCCGGGTGACGCGCAGAGCGAGCTGGACTTCTTCTACGACCTGGGCCGGCGACTGCGCACCCGGTTGGCGGAGTCCACGGATCCCCGGGACCGGCCCCTGCTGGACCTCACGTGGGACTACCCGCTGACCGAGGAAGGTGAGCCGGATCCCGAGAGCGTGCTCGCGGAGATCAACGGCCGGTTCGAGACCGGCCCCGATGCGGGCAAGCCGCTGTCCTCCTACACCCAGATGAAGGCGGACGGCAGCACGTCCGGTGGGTGCTGGATCTACACCGGGATCTACGCGGACGGCGTGAACCACGCCGCGGACCGGGTTCCCGGGCGCGAGCAGGACGAGATCGCCTCCAAGTGGGCGTGGGCCTGGCCCGCGAACCGACGGATCCTCTACAACCGCGCCTCGGCGGACCCCCAGGGCAAGCCGTGGAGCGAGCGGAAGAAGCTCGTGTGGTGGGACGAGGAGTCCGGGCGCTGGACCGGCAAGGACGTGCCCGACTTCCCGGTGGACAAGGATCCCGGCGCGCGGCCTGACCCGGAGCTCGGTGGCGCGGCCTCGCTGCACGGCGACGACCCGTTCATCATGCAGGCGGACGGCAAGGGGTGGCTGTACGCCCCCAAGGGTCTCGTGGACGGGCCCATGCCCACCCACTACGAGCCCCAGGAGTCGCCGGTGGCCAATGCGCTGTACTCGCAGCAGCAGAACCCGGCCCGCGTGATGTTCCCCCGCAAGGACAACCTCTCCGCACCGAGTGCGGGCGCGCCCGGCAGCGAGGTCTACCCGTACGTGTTCACCACGTACCGGCTGACCGAGCACCACACCGCCGGTGGCATGAGCCGCTGGTTGCCGTACCTGTCCGAACTGCAGCCCGAGGCGTTCTGCGAGATCTCCCCGGAGCTCGCCGAACAGCAAGGGTTGGAGCCCTTTGGATGGGCCACGATCATCTCGCCGCGCTCGGCCATCGAGGTCAAGGTCCTGGTGACCGACCGGATGACGCCGCTGCGGGTGGGCGGGCAGACCGTGCACCAGATCGGGCTGCCCTATCACTGGGCCGTGGGCAAGGACGCCGTGGTCAGCGGTGACGCCGCCAACGACCTGTTGGGGATCACCCTGGACCCGAACGTCCAGATCCAGAACTTCAAGACGGGTTCGTGCGACATCCGCCCCGGCCGCCGGCCGCGCGGTGCCGAACGCATCGCGCTCATCGAGGAGTACCAGGAGCGGGCCGGGCTCACCGTCCGGACCGGCAACGAGCGGATCACCGATCCGCAGCGGGAACTGAACGAGGATCCGAAGCGTCCCCACGGCGAGGGCCAGTCCGCGGGGCGTTCCACGGCCCGAGGAGCCGGCACCGCGGTGCGGGAACGGGAAGAGGACGAGTGAGCACGGATCGGATGACACCCACTGACAGGTTCGCGGACGACTCCCACTGGGATCATCCGCACGAGCGCCGCGGGTTCTTCACGGACACCTCCATCTGCATCGGGTGCAAGGCGTGCGAGGTCGCGTGCAAGGAGTGGAACCGCAACCCCGCGGACTCCGACTACGAGCTGCTGGGTTCCTCGTACGACAACACGGGCGGCCTGGGCGCGGACACGTGGCGGCACGTGGCATTCATCGAGCAGTCGCGGGACCGCATCGAGCAGGCCCGGGAATCCGGGCGGGCGCTCGTGGACCTGGGGATGCCCCGCGTGGGTCCGCCCGCGGCGTCGTCGTCGGCTGAACCCGCGTCCGGTGGCTGCGGGTGCTCGTCCGGGGGAGGGGGGTGCGGGAGCGCGGCCACGACCGGCGGCGCATCCACCGCGCAGGACGGCGACTCCCCGGTCCTGGACACCCCGGACTTCCGGTGGCTCATGTCCTCGGACGTGTGCAAGCACTGCACCCACGCCGGGTGTTTGGACGTGTGCCCCACGGGCGCGTTGTTGCGCACCGAGTACGGCACCGTGGTGGTCCAGGAGGACATCTGCAACGGCTGCGGTACGTGCGTGGCCGGCTGTCCGTTCGGCGTGATCGAGCGCCGCAACGACGGTCTCGTGGAGCCCAAGACCCAGCGCGGTGCGGCACCCATGCCGGACACTGTGAAGGTCCCCCAGGACGGGATCGCCCAGAAGTGCACGCTGTGCTACGACCGTATGAAGGACGACCAGACCCCGGCGTGCGCGCAGGCGTGCCCCACCACGTCCATCAAGTACGGCGAGCGCGAGACCATGCTCGAGTCGGCCCAGAAGCGCGTCGCCCAGTTGCACGAGCAGGGCAAGACCGAGGCGCGGCTCTACGGCGCCAACCCCAAGGACGGCGTGGGCGGAACCGGGTCCATCTTCCTGCTGCTCGACGAGCCCGAGGTGTACGGCCTGCCGCCGGATCCCCGCGTCCCCACGGCGGACCTGCCGCGCATGTTCAAGCGTGCGGGCATGGCCATGGTGGGCATGCTGGCGCTCGGCGCGGTCGCGTTCACGGCGGGTGATCGCTCATGAGCATTTCCCCGTACGACGCCTACCGTCCGCCGCAGGAGCCGCGCGGCAAACGACGCCGCAAGAACCGCACCCCGGGCGGGGGAGCCTTCCGCCGCGGTGGCGGTGACGGTTCCCGCGAAGTGCCCGTGGTGCCGGAGCCCGAGTTCACGTCCTACTACGGCCGCCCGATCGTCAAGGCCCCGCCGTGGGACTCCAAGATCGCGTCCTACCTCTTCCTGGGCGGTCTCGCGGGTGGTTCCGCGCTGCTGTCCCTGGGCGGCTACCTCACGGACCGGCCCGCACTGCGTCGCAACGGTCGCCTGGGTGCACTGGGAGCGGCGAGCCTCGGGACCGTGGCGCTCGTCGCGGACCTCGGGCGCCCCGAACGGTTCCTGCACATGATGCGCACGGTCAAGCCCACCTCGCCCATGAGCCTGGGTTCGTGGTTGCTTGCGGGTTTCGCGACCAACGCGGGCGTGGCCGCCGCGATCGAGGTGGACCGGATGACGGATGAACGCCTCCCGCTCGGCCCCCTGCGCCCGGTGCTGCACGCGCTCGAGCTGCCCACGAGCGTGGCCTCCGGCGTTCTCGGAGCGCCGCTCGCGGCCTACACCGCCGTGCTGCTCGGGGACACCGCAGTGCCCACATGGCACGAGATGCACGCGCACCTGCCGTTCGTGTTCGTCAGCTCGGCGTCCTTGGCGTCCGGGGGCTTTGCGCTCGTGACCACGCCCGTGGCGGAGACCGGTCCCGCGCGGTTCTTCGCGGTGGCCGGGGTCGCGGGGGAGCTCGCGGCCATGCACGTCATGAAGGGCGCCATGGACCCCGTCTCCGTGGAGCCGCTCGAACAGGGCAAGCCCGGTGCGTGGCTCACGTGGAGCGAACGGCTCTCGGTCATCGGTGGCGCGGGCGTTCTGCTCGGCGGACGACGCCGCTGGGTCGCCGCAGCCTCGGGGCTCGCCCTCATGACGTCCTCCGCGCTCACGCGCTGGGGTGTGTTCTGGGCCGGCAAGGAATCCGTGAAGGACCCCCGGTACACCGTGATCCCGCAGCGCAACCGGCTCGAGAAGCGCCGCGCCGCCGGGATCATCGACGATTCGATCACGACCGCCGGTTGAGTCTGCCGTGGCGGGGGGCTGCCCCGCTCACGTGCGAACACATGCCCGGGACGACCGCGCAGGCCGTCTCGCAACCGGTCGGATGAACGGTTCGCGCAATGGGTTGAGTTGAACGACGCGCTCAGCGCACGGTGATGAGCGCGTCGCCGTCGGCGGGAACCTCGGTGGTCTCCCCGATCACGGGATAGCCGGGGACCTCCCCGATCACGAGCAGTCCGCCCGAGGTCTGGGCATCCGCGAGCAGGAGCAGCTGGTCCTCCGTGATTCCCGATCCCGCGGACAGGAACGGGCGCACCCAGTCCAGGTTGCGGCGGGTACCACCCGAGACGAAACCGTCCCGCAGGGCGTCCGCGGCGCCGTCGACGAGCGGAACTGCGGAGGCGTCGAGCGTGGCGGCCACCCCGGAGGCCCGGCACATCTTGTACAGGTGGCCCAGCAGACCGAAACCCGTCACGTCCGTGGCCGCACGCACCCCGGCTGCAAGGGCTGCGCGGGACGCATCCTTATTGAGCGCGGTCATGGTCTCGATCGCGGCGGGGAACACCTCGCCCGTGGTCTTGTGCCGGTTATTGAGTAGTCCCACCCCGATCGGCTTGGTCAGGGTGATGGGCAGACCAGGCCGGGCGGCGTCGTTGCGCATGAGGCGTTCGGGATCTGCGGTACCGGTGACCGCCATGCCGTACGTGGGTTCGGGGGAGTCGATCGAGTGCCCACCGATCACGGGGCAGCCCGCGAGCGCGGCCACGTCCAGACCGCCCTGCAGCACCTCGGACATCAGGCTCATGGGCAGCAGTTCACGGGGCCAGCCCACGAGGTTGATCGCGACCACGGGGGTGCCGCCCATCGCGTAGATGTCGGACAGTGCATTCGCCGCGGCGATCCGGCCCCAGTCGCGGGCGTCGTCCACCACGGGGGTGAAGAAGTCGGCGGTCGAGAGCACCGCGAGGTCGGGGCGCACGAGGACGGCCGCGGCGTCGTCGCCGTCGTCCAGGCCCACGAGGACGTCCGGGGAGTTCTGGCCCGTGAGTCCCTTGACGGCGTCCTCGAGCTCGCCCGGCGGGATCTTGCAGGCGCAGCCACCGCCGTGGGCGTAGCTCGTGAGACGGCCGATCCCGGTCCCGGACGGGTGCGAGGTCGTGGACGGGTGGGCGGCTTCGGAAGTCATGCGACCAGTCTAGGAGCGGGGACGGACAGGCTACTGAGTCATGACGACCGAGGGCGTCGGAGTGCGGTGATACATTCGCTCCCGGAGGCGTACGTGTCCTGGTGGGCGCCCCGGTCTTCAAAACCGGTGAGACCGAGCAGCTCGGTCTGGCGGGTTCGATTCCCGTCCGCCTCCGCCACTTTTTGAGCACTCGCCCGCCACAGATCCCGAGGAGTTGCCGTGAGTGCAGCGGATCCCCGCAGCCGCATCCCCCGCACCGACCGGTTGCTCGCGGATCCTCGCATCGGGTCCGCGGGAGCCGGGCTGGGGGCCGCGGCGGTCGGGGCCGCGATCACGGCCGCGCAGGCCCGGGCACGCGCGGGGGAGATCGCGCCCGAGGACGTCGCGAGCGCCGTCGTCACCGAGCTCTCGGCGCGCGGCGCGTCTTCATTGACCCCGGTGCTCAACGCCACGGGCGTGGTTGTGCACACCAACCTGGGCCGCGCTCCGCTCTCCGACGCCGCCCGCCAGGCCCTGCAGGACGCCTCCGGCTACGTGGACGTGGAACTGGACCTGACCACCGGGCAGCGCTCCGGCCGGGGTGTCGCCGCGCGGCAGGCACTGCTCGACGCGTGCCCCGCCGCCGAGGATGCGCTGATCGTCAACAACGGTGCTGCGGCGTTGGTCCTCGCCACGACCGCGCTGGCCGCTGGGCGCGAGGTCCTGATCAGCCGGGGCGAATTCGTGGAGATCGGTGCCGGGTTCCGCTTGTCCGACCTCATGGAATCCACGGGTGCGCGGCTGCGCGAGGTGGGGACCACCAACCGCACGCACCACGCCGACTACCGGGACGCCATGGGTCCGGAGACCGGGTGCATCCTCAAGGTCCACCCCAGCAACTTCCGGGTGGACGGCTTCACGTCCTCGGTGCCGCTCGGGGAGCTGCGGGCGCTCGCGGACGAGCACGGGGTGCCGCTCGTGGTGGACGTGGGTAGCGGCCTGCTCACGCCGGATCCCGCGCTGCCCCACGAGCCGAGTCTGTCGGAAGCGCTCGAGGCCGGCGCGGACGCCGTGATCGCGAGCGGGGACAAGCTGCTCGGCGGGCCCCAGGCGGGTCTGTTGCTCGGGCGCGCCGAGACGATCCGCCGCCTTGCGCGCTTCCCGCTGGCCCGGGCCGTGCGCGCGGACAAACTGACCCTCGCCGCCCTCGAGGCCACCCTGCGGGGCGGTCCCACCCCCGTCGCGAGCGCCCTGCACGCGGACCCGCAGCGCGTGCGTGAGCGCGCGGAGGCCCTGGCCGCCGCGGTGGGGGCCGACGTCGTGGAGCACGATGGTCGCGTGGGTGGGGGTGGTGCTCCCGGTGTCCCACTGCCCGGCTGGGCCGTGCGGCTCCCGGAGGCTGCCGCGCGCCCGTTGCGTCTCGGCACGCCAGCCGTGCTGCCGCGCGTACACGACGGCGCGTGCCTCGTGGACCCCCGCTGCGTCCCCGAGGAGCGGGACGCCGACCTGCTCGCCGCCCTGCGCGCGGCGCTCGCGGAGGTGGGCTGATGTATGTCGTGGCCACGGCCGGTCACGTGGACCACGGCAAGTCCACCCTGGTCCGAGCACTCACGGGGATCGAACCGGACCGGTGGGACGAGGAGAAGCGACGCGGGCTCACGATCGACCTCGGGTTCGCGTGGACCGAGCTGCCCTCGGGGAGGCATGTGGCGTTCGTGGACGTCCCCGGGCACGAGCGGTTCCTGGGCAACATGCTTGCCGGTGTGGGCCCGGCTCCGGTGGTGTGCTTCGTGGTGGCCGCGGACGAGGGCTGGCAGGCCCAGTCCCGCGACCACCGGGATGCGGTCGCTGCTCTCGGGATTGAGTACGGGATGATCGTGGTGACTAAGGCGGATCGGGCTCCGGAGCGGGTGGCCGACGTCGTGGCGCGGGTGCGCGCGGAGCTCGCCCACACGGGTCTCACGGACGCTCCCGCCGTGGCCGTCTCGGCGCGGGAGGGAACCGGACTCGACGAGTTCCGGGACACGCTGGACGCGGTGCTCTCCCGCGTGCCCGGCCCGGACCCGGACGCCAGGATCCGGTTGTGGATCGACCGGGCCTTCACGATTTCCGGTGCCGGGACCGTGATCACCGGGACCCTGACCGCCGGGACCCTGCACACGGGTGACCGGTTGACCCTGCGCGGTCGAGCGGGAAAGCAAGAGGTCACCGTGCGCTCGATCCAGAGTCAGAATGATTCCGTGGCGCGGATCGGACCCACCCACCGCGTGGCCGTGAACCTGCGGGGCACGAGCAAGGACGCGATCCACCGTGGGGACGTGCTCGTGACCCCGGACGCGTGGCCGAGCGCGGGCGTCATCGAGGTCCGCCGTGAGCGGGGTGCTCCGTTCGACGAACTGCCCGCCGAGATCGTGGTGCACGCGGGAACGGCCGGCGTGGGCGCTCGGTTGCGACCGCTCGATGCCGATCACGCCCGATTGCAGCTGGACCACGAGATGACCCTCGTGCCGGGGGACCGGCTCGTGCTGCGCAGTCCCGGGGCGCAGGTCGCGGTCGGGGGTGCACGTGTGCTCGACGTCGACCCGCCCACCTTGGACCGGCGCGGTGCGGCCGCCCGGGAGGCCGCTCGGCTCGCGGGCATCGCCGACCACGGCGACCCCGTGGCGGAAACCGTCAAGTACGGGGCGGTGAGCACCGAGCGGTTGCGGCTGCTGGGGTTCGCGGCGGACGAGACGCCCTCCGGCGACGTCGTCGTGGCGGACGGATGGTGGATCCACGTGCCCCGGCTCACGGAGTGGGCCACGCAGTTGCGAGCGGCGGTCGAGGCCGCGCACGAGCGCGACCCCCTGGCCCCGGGGCTGCCCCGGGGCGCGGCCCGCACAGCGCTCGGCGAACCGGGCGGACGGCTCCTGGACATGCTCGTGGCCCGGGCGCAGCTCACGGAGCAGGACGGATACATCACGGTCCCCGGTCGCGGCGGCGGACTCGGTGCCGCGGAGGCCGCGATCACCGCGCTCGAGAAGCGCTTGCGTGCGGATCCGTTCGCGGCACCGGAGGCGTACGAACTGCAGGAGTTGCGCCTCGGCCCGCGAGAATTGGCGGCGGCGCAGCGGCTCGGTCGGGTGCTGCGGTTACCCGGCGATGTCGTCCTGTTGCCCACCGCGCCCGCGCTTGCGATGCGCGAGCTCGCCCACCTCCCGCAGCCCTTCACCACGAGCCAGGCGCGGCAGGCGTGGCGCACCACGCGCCGAGTGGCCGTGCCGCTGCTCGAGCACCTGGACGCCAAGGGCTGGACGCGGCGCGAGGACGGGAGTAACCGCAGCATCGTGCGGTGACCACCCGCTGCGGATCGGTACGAGCGGTGGGACCTTGCGCGCCGTGAGCGAAACATCCTCGCGGGGAGGCGGAGCGGGGGCTAGCGTCGACACCACGACATCCGGTGATCCGGCGCGAGACCCAGCGAAGGAGCAGTCATGACCGAAACCCCCGCACAGGACCCCCAGGGCGGACAGCCCCCGCTCGAGAACGGCACCCCGGACGGTGCCCTGCCCGACCAGGCCGCCAACGGCGTTCCGCAGGGAGAGACCAATGGCGCGCCCCAGGGCGAGACCATCGGTGCGACCGGTGACGCTCAGGACTCGTCCCTCGAGAAGGACCCCTCGACCTGGGTCAGCGGCGATGAGCCCATGACCGCGTCCCAGAAGTCCTACCTGGACACCCTCGCCAAGCAGGCCGGGGAGGAACTGCCCGCGGATCTCACCAAGGCGGAGGCGTCCCAGCACATCGAACGGCTCAAGGGCTCGCAGAACTGATCCGTCCTCATCCGGGACGTCCCGGATCCACCGCCCCGTACCCGGCATCCACGCCGCGTGCGGGGCGGTGTCCGCTTTGGGGCGCGGTGGGCGCGCACAGTAGATTGGGCCCGTGCCCCAGGACCAGAAACCCCTCGTGAAGACCACGCTCGTGGGAGACGGCGAGCATCGCGTCGTGTTCCTGCACGGGCTCTTCGGCCGCGGCAAGAACTTCACGAACATCGCCAAGGGATTGCGACCCGAGTTCCGCAGCTTGCTCGTGGACCTGCCCAACCACGGTGAGTCCGCCTGGACCGAGAGCTTCGGCTACGCAGCCATGGCGGATACCGTGGCCGCCGAGCTGCGTGAGTCCTTCGCCGCGGACGGTCCCGTGGACGTCGTGGGCCACTCCATGGGCGGCAAGGTCGCCATGATCCTGGCCCTGCGTCACCCGGAACTCGTGCGCCGGCTCGTGGTCGTGGACATCTCCCCGGTGGGTGCGCAGGAGTCCGGTGCCGGGCGGGGCGACTTCGAGCACCTGCTGGGCGCCCTGCAGCGCCTGGACCTGAGCGACGTCAGCCACCGCTCCCAGGCGGACGCCGCGCTGCGCCCCGAGATCCCCGAGGACCACGTGCGCGGTTTCCTCCTCCAGAACCTGCGCCACCGGGACGGCGGTTTCGGGTGGCAGCCCAACCTGGGCCTGCTCCACGCCGAACTCGGCGCCATCGGGGACTGGCCCGCGGACGACGTCGCAGGGCGCACCTTCATGGGGCCCGTGCTGTGGATCGCGGGGGAGCGTTCCGACTACGTCCAGGACAGCGACGTCCCCGCGATGCGCGCGCTGTTCCCGCGCACGGTGCGGACCACGGTGCGCGGTGCGAGCCACTGGGTGCACGCGGACCG
The DNA here is from genome assembly GCF_001665945.1 of Kocuria sp. ICS0012. Classification (NCBI taxonomy): domain Bacteria; kingdom Bacillati; phylum Actinomycetota; class Actinomycetes; order Micrococcales; family Micrococcaceae; genus Kocuria; species Kocuria sp. ICS0012. The sequence continues at coordinate 29,932 of NZ_LZMM01000036.1, forward strand.
CCCGGACGAGGTCATCTCCGCGCTGCGCACGTTCCTGCTCACCGACCGCTGATCCCGCGCGGTCCGTAGGGTTGAAACTCCACGACCAAGGGAGCACCCCGGGTGCACTCCGACCTCGGCCGCCGTGTCTTCGTGACCTTGAGCGGGATGTTCTGCATCGGCGGGACACTCGTGGGCGTCGGAGTGATCGGGACCTCCGTGGCGAACACCGCCGGCGGGGCCCTGGATACGGACGCAACTCTGATCGCTCCCGCGGGCACCACGTTCTCCATCTGGTCCGTGATCTACGTGGGCCTGTTCCCCTACACCGTGCGGCAATGGCTGCCGAGCGTCGCAACGACCGCACGGGAGCGCCGGATCGGCTGACTCGCCGGGGTGTCCATAGTGCTCAACGCCGCATGGCTGCGTGCTCCTCACCGCCGTCTCCGCCCGGCTCCTGGGTCCGCGTTTCACCGTGGCCGGGGCCGTGGTGTGGGCGCTCGTGTGGATCGGGGTGGCCCGCACCTCCAGCGGACCCGCGTCCCAGGTGGTGGGAACCGCGGCGTTCGTCCTCGCGGCCGTGACCTTGGTGATCTGGATCATCGCCCTGGTCCGGGGTCGCTACCGGGGCACCCGGGCACTCGACACCCGTGCGGGACGCGAGCGCAGCGGCGTCGTCGCGAGCTGACCCGGTACCGCGGGGCACCGCGTAGCGTGGACGCCGTGAATCCCTCGACCTCACCGACGGCCCGGGAGAGCGGTGGTTCGTCCGCGCAGGGCGTGCTGCTCGTGGTCGCCGCGGCGTTCGTCACGCAGACGGGCGCGGCGATCGCCGTGAGCCTGTTCGACCACGTGGGCGCCACGGGTGCCGTGTTCCTGCGACTGGTCATTGCCGCGGTGGTGCTGTGCGCCGTCGTGCGACCCTCCCCGGCGGGGCTCACGCGGCACACGATCGGGGTCGTGCTGGCGTTCGGGGTGGCCCTCGGTGGGATGAACCTGTCGATCTACCAGGCGATCGCGCGATTGCCGCTCGGGATCGCGGTGACCATCGAACTGCTCGGCCCGCTCGCGCTGTCCGTGGTGCTGTCCCGGAAGTGGAGCGGGGTGCTGTGGGCCGCGCTGGCGCTCGCGGGCGTCGTGCTGCTGAGCGGTGTGGGCCCGGGTTCAGGGGTCCCCGACCTCGCGGGTGTGTTCTTCGCCGTGGCTGCGGCCGCGATGTGGGCCGTGTACATCCTGATGTCCCGGCAGGCGGGGCGCAGTTTCCCGGGGACCCAGGGGCTCGCATGGGCCATGGTGATGGGCGCGGTGCTCGCGGCGCCCTTCGGGATCGCGAGCGGTGGGGCCGCGCTGCTCGAGCCGCACGTGTTGCTCGTGGGGCTCGCGGTGGCGCTGCTGTCCTCGGCGCTGCCCTACGCCCTCGAACTCGCGGCACTGCGTCGGTTGGCCGCCGAGACGTTCTCGATCCTCGTGAGCATGGCACCGGCCGTCGCCGCTCTGGTGGGCTGGGTGATCCTGGGGCAGGTGCTGGGCCCTGCGGAGATCATCGGGATGGGCCTTGTGATCCTCGCCGGTGCGGCGGCCGTGTGCACGGGGCGTCTGCCATCCACGGGGCCAACGCCGCCGGGGACATGACGCGCGCTGGTTCCGACCCGGCCCGCTCCCGCCGTTCCGGGCTGCGTCGTCGGAGGGGTGGGTTCCCGCAGCGCTGCCTGCTCCGCGTCGTCGAAGGAGCATGTTCCCGCCGCGCTGTCGGCTTCGCTGGAGGCGTGGTCAAGCCGCGCCCCCCCGACTCGACGGAGGGACGTTCTGCTCCGAGTGCGCCAGCTGTGTTCCTGCATTGATCAGGGCCGTCGGTGCTGCGGCCTAGCATGATCCACCATGGGATTCTCACGCGCCGAACTCGACTCCTACCGGGATCGCACTGTCCCGGATCTGCTGCCCCAGCCGTTGCGGCTGTTGTTCGTGGGTATCAACCCGGGGCTGTGGACCGCCGCGACCGGTGCGCACTTCGCCCGGCCGGGTAACCGGTTCTACCCGGCGCTGCACCGCGCGGGGATCACCCCGACCCTGATCAACGCCGCCGACGGCTACGTCCCGGAGGAGCTGGCGCAACTGACCGACCGGGGGATCGGGATCAGCAACGTGTGTCCCCGGGCCACTGCGCGGGCGGATGAGCTCACCGCGGAGGAGTTCCACGAGGGGGCACAGCGGCTGGACCGACTGGTCCGCGCGGAGCATCCCGCCGTGGTTGCGGTGCTCGGCATCACCGCGTACCGCGCGGCCTTCGACCGCCCCAAGGCCGTCACGGGGCGGCAGGATTCACCGTGGCCGGGCACCGAACTGTTCGTGGCACCCAACCCCAGCGGTCTCAACGCCCACAGCTCCCTGGACGACCTCGCGCGGATCTACGGTGACATCGCCCGCGCCGCGGGCATCGCCGTCGACCCGGAGGACACCCCTCGAAGCGTTGAACCTCGGGATGTCAAACACCCTTGACATCGAGTGTCAAGCACACTTGACTGTAGCCATCGACATTCGGAACGGTATCCCCGCTCCAATCGGGTGAAGGGATCGCAATCATGACCACTCGAACAGAGCGCCGGATGAAGGCGCCCCCGTCCGCCTATGTCACCATGCTCATCACCGGTGCGCTCGCCGCGGCGGCGCTGGGTGGCGTGGCCGCATGGTTCTCCGACGAGCACCGGCTCATGGCGTTCGTCATCTTCGCGGTGTGCACCGCCGGGCCCATGTTCGCCCTGTCCTGGTTCGTGTTCGTCTCCCGATACACGGTGAAGTCCGATCCCCACGCGGAGGACAACGTGGAGGGCCAGTGGTACGAGAAGGCGGCCTCGGGCGCCTTCCACGACTTCCTGGTGGTGGCCGGGCTGGGCTGCGTCGTCCTGGCCCTCACGCAATTCGAGATCGCGGGATCGACCCTCCTGGTGCTGTTGCTCGTGTTCGTCATGGCTGATGCCGCCATCCGCTACGCGGTACTCAACAGGCGAGGGGCCTAGTGGACAACCGGATCGCGGAGCGGAGGGGAGACCGGTCGTGGTCGCAGGCCCACCTCGCACAATTGCTGGGCGTCTCCCGCCAGACCGTGATCTCGATCGAGCGCGGCCGGTTCGACCCCAGCCTCCCGTTGGCGTTCCGGCTCGCCGCCGTGTTCGAATGTCGGATCGAGGACCTGTTCACGCCCGACGCCGTCGAGTGACCCGTGTTCCCGAGCCACCCTGTTCAGGCGGCACGACCCGTATCCGGCGGGAACACCCGCAGCCCGGCGCGGGAATCACTCGTGACGGGCTCGCCCCGCGCGAAGTCCGCCCACGCGCGACGCAAGCGAGCGCCGTCGGCGAGAACGTCCGCCCACGTGTGTCCCTCGACCATGGGGGTGCGCTCCCAGGCCGGGCCCGGGAAGAGCAGGGGCAGCTCGGAGATGTGCGCCGCGGCGATCGGGCTGCGCCCCACACCCCACGAGAACTCGTAGCGTGCGCCCGTGCCACCCGAGCGGACATGGCGTTGCGCGAACCGGCGGGCACCCCGGCCGTAGAGCCGCTGGGTAAACGGGCTGATCAGGATCCGCTCCACGCCGCGGGACTTGCGGGGGTGGTTCATCCGCCGGAGTAGCGGGGGGATGCGCGCGGTGAACAGCGCGGCTTCGCGGGTCGTGTTGCCCACGAGGACCTCCACGTGTGGGGCGGCCTCACACCAGTGGCGGTCCAGGTCGGCCTCGGGTGGCATCGGGTCGTGACCGTACTGCAGTCCGAACGGCATCTGCCCCTTGAGTCCGAACCGCGTGGCGGCCTTGGCCACGCGCTGTTGCATCGTGCGGATGTCGTCCAGCGACGCGTCCCGGGCGAGTGCGCTCGCGGTCGTCGCCATGAGCTCGCTCATCGTGGCGCGCCCGGCCAATAGGCCGAACGGCGCGCTCTGGATGACGGCACGGCGGAACAGGCCCCGAGCGCCGTCGGCGATCATGAGGTGCGCGACCGCGTCCCCACCCGCGGACTGACCGAACGCCGTGACGTTGGCGGGGTCGCCGCCGAACGCGGCGATGTTCTCGCGCGTCCAGCGCAGGGCAGTGATCATGTCCAGCAACCCCAGGTTGGCGGGGATGTCCGCGCCGTCGCCCAGGAAACCGAGCAGCCCCAGCCGGTACGTCACGTTCACCACGATCACGCGCTGTTCGCTCACAAGCACGCGCGGGTCGTAGAACGGCGCGTCCCCCGCGCCGGATGCGTACGACCCGCCGTGGATCCACACCATCACGGGCAGCCCGGCGTCCGGCGGCGTGTTCGCAGGCACGGTCACGGAGACGCGCAAGCAGTCCTCGTCCTGGGGCAGCTCTCCGATGTTGCTGCCCACGACGTCGTCCAGGAACGGCATGGGCGGTTGCGGGCACGCGGGCGCCGGCTCGGTCGCGTGGAGCTCCGCCGACGACGCCGCGACGGGCCGCGGTCGCTCGAAACGCCCCGCGCTCGCGTACCGGATCCCGGTGGCCCGGTCCACCGGCCCGTCCCGCCATCCGATGATCCGCCCGCACGGTGCGTCCCACCGGGGTGCGGTGGGTGCGTCGGACGGGGGCGGGGCGGAGCGATCTGAAACGGCGTGACCCGGGACGGCGGCGTCGTCGTCCTGTGGGGCGGACCCCGGATTTCCCGGAGCGGGGGGACGCTCAGTCATGCGCGCCGCGATCCATGGACAGGCTCATCCCGATGGTCCGCGGCGCGGGGTCCGCGAACCCGTGCCGCTCGTACAGCGGACGCCCGGGCTCATCCGCCATGAGGGACACGTACGCGCCCGGCGGTGCGTCGCGGCGGATGCGATCCAGCAGCGCGCGCAGGACCGCGGAGCCGATGCCCCTGCACTGATGCGGCGGCAACACCGCCATGTCGATGACGTGGAAGTACCACCCGCCGTCCCCGATCACCCGGCCCATGCCCACGGTGTCACCGGACTCGTCGTGGATCGCGTGGATCGCCGCCCACGCGCCGCCGATCCCGGCCGCGGCCTGTTCCTCGGTCTTGCGGCTCATCCCCGCCTCACGGCGCAGCGTCAGGTAGTCCGGGATCGTGGGCGGGCCGTCCAGGACGGTGTAACCGGGCAGGGTGTCGTTCATGCTCCTATCCTGGCGCATCCGTGGACCACGGAACACCACGCCAGCGGGGTGTCCGTGGGTGCCGCAGGGCGCACGCGGCGGTCACCGCTGCGGCGTGAGCGTGCGGGTGTAGACCGTGGTGCCGTTGGCGTTGATGAGGCGCACCGTGAACGCGCTGCCGTCCCCCGCGACGTTCACGTGTCCGAAGTACTGGTGCTCGCCCGAGCGCGGGGAGCCCATGGGCGGACCGGCCTGTTGGAAGTCCACGCGGGGGCCGAACGTGCGGTCCAGTTCGTTGGGGCCGAAGGAACCGGCGTTGATGGGCCCGGCCACGAACTCCCAGAACGGCGTGAAGTCCTTGAACGCCGCCCGCTCCGGAGAGTAGTGGTGGGCCGCGCAGTAGTGCACGTCCCCGGTGAGGAACACCACGTTCTTGATCCGGTGGTCCTTGATCGCCTTGAGCACGCGGGCCAGCTGCAGCTCACGGCCCAGTGGTGCACCGTGGTTCGCGTTGGAGATGGATTCCTGTCCCTTCCCGTCCGGGACCACCAGACCCAGGGGGAGGTCGTTGCCGATGACCTTCCACGTGGCCCGGGACCGGCACAGCTCGTGGATCAACCACCGGGTCTGTTCCTCGCCCAGGATCTCCGTCTCGTGCGACTCCAGCCCATTGGTGTTCTCGCTCTTGAACGTGCGCATGTCCAGGGCGAAGACGTCCAGATGAGGGCCCCGGGCGATCTTGCGGTGGATGCGCGCGGGCTCGAAACCGGTGCCGCGGCGCAGTGCGCGGGAGTCGGCGATGGGCATGTACTCCTGCCACGCCTGCCGACCGCGGGCGGCCAGGGTGTCCACGTCCCAGACCTGCGTGTACCGCGGGTCGTCCAGGACCTCACCGGGCCACCAGTTGTTGGTGGTCTCGTGGTCGTCCCACTGCGCGATCACGGGGACCTCCGCGTACATGGCCCGCAGGTTGGTGTCCATCATGTTGTAGCGGTGGCGGCCCCGGAACTCGGCAAGCGTCTCGGCGACCTTGGAGACCTCCTCCGTGACCTCATTGCGCCACAGCGGTTCACCCGGTACCTGGCGCGTGGGCTCCAGGGGGTTGTCCGCGTAAATCGTGTCCCCGGAGTGCAGGAAGAAATCGGGCCGCGTGGCATGCATTGCCGCATAACCGCGCATGCCTCCGATCTCCGGGTTGATGCCGTAGCCCTGACCGGCGGTGTCAGCGGTCCATACGAAGGACTGGGGAGCGCACTGACCGCGGCGGTTCGTACGCTCCGGGGCGGTCGTGAACGACCCCGTGAGTCGCTCACCCATGCGTCCGGAGTCGTCCTCGAAACGGTACGTCACGTCGAAGCGGGTTCCGGCGGGAAGCTTCCGGGCCAGGATCTTGGCCGTGTGGTCGGTCCCGGGGTGGGCCCACCCGCTCACGAGGTGCAGCTTGGTGGCGTGGCGCCCGCGCAGGACGGTGCCGTCCGCCGCGGTGGCCCGCAGTACGGCGTGCAAGCGCCCCGCGCCGGAGGATCGTGCCCACAGCACGGCGGAGTCGGAGGTGACGTCGCCACTGGCCACCCCGCTCGGGAGGGTGAGGCGCTCGACCACGAGCCCCGGCCCGCGAGAGGGCTTGTCATGGGCGAGCGCGGCGGAGGGGACGGCGGTCACGGCGGCGGCCAGGGCGGCCCCGCTCATGAGCTGACGACGGTTCAAGGGGCCGTTCTGAAGAGTCATGACCTCATGATCGGCGCCGTGGGTGACCCGTGGATTGCTCCCGGGTGAATCTTCGGATCCGCTCTGACGTGCACCGATACCCCCACGGGGTGCACCACGGGCAGCCGGGGTTCCCACCCGCGTAACCGATCGACGTGCCGGTTGCCGCCCGGTGCGCCGATCGGCCCCTATGCTGGTCCCCGTTCACGCAACGGGTCGACGGGAGAACACGCAGTGAGCATCGAGGCGGCATCCGTCTTCAGCGCCGTGGATCTGCTGGGCGTGCTGACCAACGGGATCCTGGGCGGCGTCGTGGCCCGCCAATTGCGCATGGACCTCGTGGGATTCACGGTGCTCGCCATCGTCTCCGGACTGGGCGGCGGCATGCTGCGGGACACGCTGCTGCAACAGGGCTTCCCGGTGGCGCTGACCAACCCCGCCTACCTCACCTCCGCGCTCGCCGGCGCGGTGATCGCCTACCTCATGGTCTTCGGTCACCGCTGGACGATGCGCGCCCTGTTCGTGGCCGACTGTCTCTCGGTGGGGTGCTGGGCCGCCACGGGCACCGTCAAGGCCCTGGGTGCCGGGCTCGCATGGCCACCGGCCATCCTGCTGGGGGTCGTCACCGCCGTGGGCGGGGGGATGATCCGGGACATCGCCGTGGGCCGGTTGCCCGCCATCTTCGGCGGGAACACCCTCTACGCCACGAGCGCCCTGCTCTCGAGTGGCCTCATGGCGCTGCTCGCGGGCCTTGGTCACGAGACCGCCGGTATGGCCGGGGCCATCGTCCTCAGCGCCGTGGTCAGCGTCGCAGCGCGCCGTTTCGGGTGGCGCCTGCCCGGCCCCGCGAACCTCGGCCCCGGGGCGCTGGCACGGTTGCGCCGCAGACCCGCCACGGGCAGACACGTGCGTCGCGAGCGGGGAGGGGTGCGGCGGCGTCGTCGGGTGTGACACCGGAGCGGACCGCGCCGACAGGTCCGGACCCGGGGGCTCACGCGAACGGCGGACAACGCCGCTGCGTCCCGGTACGCGGGGAACGGTCAGCCGGCGGGGGAGACGTCCTTCGCGGGCGCCTCGTTGGTCCATAACTTGGACGCGTTGCGACCCGCCAGCAGGGAGAAGATCACGATGAGCGCTGGGGGCGCCGACGGAAACGGACGCGGTGGACATGGTGCTCCCTAGAACGATGTGCCGGAGGTTCGGCGCCGGTGGGTCATTGGCGGCTCATCAAGTCGGGCGTCCACCGCGCGGAGCACGGATCGCGGGACCTGTGAGCCCCACACCGCCGGGTCGGTGACAGGTGCGGCCCTCCCCACGGCTGTATCCACTCCAGCGAGGGCCACGCGCACCCGCACCCCGCCCCACATCCCCCGCCTTACACCCCCGCGGCAATCCCACTCCACAACACACATGCCCCGGAACGACCGCGGGATCGGCCGGGAACGGCTTTTTCGGGGCACAGATGTTCGGTCGGAGCGGGGATCTACGCTGGAGTCATGTCCCTCCCCAAGATCGTGCTGTTCTACGTCTTCACACCCTTGCCGGATCCGGAGGCGGTGCGGTTGTGGCAGCTGAACCTGGCGCGGAGCAGCAATGTGACGGGGCGGATCATCGTCTCCGCACAGGGGATCAACGCCACGGTGGGAGGGGACATCCAGGACGTGAAACGGTACGTCCGCGGGCTGCGGGAGTACGTCCCGTTCAAGGATGCGGACGTCAAGTGGTCGGACGGCCGCGGGGACGACTTCCCCCGGTTGAGCGTTAAGGTGCGCCCCGAGCTCGTGTCCTTCCACGCCCCGGACGTCATCACGGTCACGGAGCACGGGGTCCAGGGCGGTGGCACCCACCTGACACCCCGCGAACTGCACCAGCTCGTGGACCGGGGCGGGGAAAACGTGGTGTTCTTCGATGGTCGCAACGAGCTGGAGGCGCGGATTGGGAGGTTCCGGGACGCCGTCGTCCCCGACACGGGCACCACGCGGGACTTCATCCGCGAACTCGACTCCGGGAAGTACGACCACCTCAAGGACAAGCACGTGGTGACCTACTGTACCGGGGGAGTGCGCTGCGAGGTGTTGAGCGTGCTGCTGAAGAACCGGGGATTCCGGGACGTGTACCAGCTGGACGGCGGGATCGTGCGCTACGGCGAGCAGTATGGGGACCACGGACTGTGGGACGGCTCCCTCTATGTCTTCGACAAGCGTATGCACATGGAATTCTCCCCTGATGCGCGCTCGCTGGGCCGCTGCGAGGAATGCGGCACGGCGACACCCACGTTCGTGAACTGCGCGGAACCCACATGCCGGCAGCTGTTCCTGTGCTGCGAGGACTGCACGGCCTCCGGGGCCCGGGTGTACTGTCCGGACTGTGTCCCGGCGCACGCATGAATCACAGCGAGCAAGGGGCAAGGAGCAAGGAGCAACGAGCCACGCGCGGCGCACGAAACAGCACGCGGCAGCGCGAGACGCCGCGGGTCGTGAAGCAACTGACAGGCATGCGGACCGGCCGGACCGCGCGAGCGGCGCCCATACCCCATCCGGTGAGCAGTCCCCGGGATCAGGAGGACCCATGGAGAATCCACAACTGACGGTCACGGATGCCGCGGTGGTCGCACTGCACACCGGCGCGGTGCGGCGGCAGCGCTGGGGCGGCAAGGCTTTCGACACCGCCGCGGACAAGGAGGCCCGCACGGACCGGGTGTTCCTGAGCGCCACGGGATTCATCGGCGACGAGCAAGGGGACATCCCGGTGCACGGCGGTCCCGAGAAGGCCGTGTGCTGCTATCCCCATGAGAACTACGACGCGTGGCGCCGCGAGGGCCGCGATCTGGGCCCCGGCGCGTTCTCCGAGAACCTCACGTTGCGCGGCGCCACGGAGGATCAGGTCCACCTGGGGGACGTGTACCGCGTGGGCACCGCGGTGGTCCAGGTGACCCAGCCCCGCACGCCGTGCGCCACGGTGTCCCGCAGGTGGCAGGACGCCCAGCTGCCCCGGGACATGGAGGACACCGGCCGCACGGGGTTCTACCTGCGGGTCCTGCGCGAAGGTCACGTGGCCGCGGGGGACACGTTCGAGTTCACGAGCCGGCCGTCGGGCGCGGTGTCCGTGAGCGATGTCGTGCGCATCATGAACGCCGGCATGGCGGACCCGGACGCCTACCGTGCGCTGACCCGCGCCCCGGAGTTCCCACAGCGCTGGCGCCGGCAGATCCTGCGCCGGCTCGGGGAGGACACCCTGCTCTGAGCCGCGGGCCCGACGTCGCGTGCTCACCTCGGTCATTCCCTACCTGTTCCGCTCGGGGCGGGGACGACGGCGCTCGCGGCCCGGCTCGGGCGGCCCGCCGCTCCGCACCGCACGTCACCGCATTTCCGCACCCTTCCACACCCACTCGCACCCTTGAGACAGGCACCCGCATGGCTGAGAACCCCCAGACGCTCCTGCCCCACCCGCTCACCGGGCGGCTCTTCCCGTCCCCGGTGCCGCCCGGGACCGGGTGGCCGGAGGACCCCGCGCGAGCGGACACACCCGTGGCCCGCGACGCCGCCCGGGTGCGTGAGCTCGCGGCGGGGGCGAGCGACGTCGAGCAGCTCAACGCCCTGTGCAGCGTGTGTCGCACGTGCGAGCGGCTCGTCGAGTGGCGGGAGGACGTGGCCGAGCACAAGCGGGCGTCGTTCGCGGGGGAGCCGTACTGGGGGCGCCCGGTGCCGTCCTACGGGGACCCCATGGCGCGGCTCGTGATCGTGGGTCTCGCGCCCGCGGCGAACGGCGGCAATCGGACGGGTCGCATGTTCACGGGGGATCGTGCCGGGGACTGGATCTACGCGGCGCTGTACCGCGCGGGGTTCGCGGCGAACGAGACCGTGAGCACCGCGGGGGACGGGCAGACGCTGCGCGGCGTGCGGATGATCGCCCCGGTGCGCTGCGCGCCGCCCGCCAACAAGCCCGCACCGGACGAGAAGGCGGCGTGTAGTGGGTGGTTCGAGCGGGAGATCGCGCTGCTCCCACATCTTGAGAGCATGCTCGCGCTCGGGGGCATCGCGTGGCACACGACCCTGGCCGCCGCGGCGCGCATGGGTTGGGACGTGCCCCGACCGCGCCCGAAGTTCGGCCACGGCGCCGTGGCACGGTTGCGCACGCCGGAAGGCCGCACGGTGCGACTCGTGGGGTGCTACCACGTGAGCCAGCGCAACACGTTCACGGGCCTGCTCACGCGTGAGATGCTCGACGACGTCATGGCCCTCGCCGCGGCCCCCGCCTCAGAGGAGGAGGAGTCTGGCGAGGCCTGACCCCGGGAACTGCCCCCGCGGGGCCGATTCCGGGGTGCGACGACGCCGCGCGCGCGGGCCGCTGGAAAATCACCCCCGCGGACACGGGCTGCCCGGACGCCGGCGTGCGATCGACACCGAGCGGCGTCGTGCTCATCGCGGAAGAAGTTGCACGGGAAATAAAAGGGGCGGGGTCGCAGTTGCACCGGTCATGAAGGCTTTCGGATTCCTGAGTTTCGGTCATTACGGTTCCGGGCGTGGAGGCGCGGACCCGGATGCTCGTCAGGCCCTCAAGGACGCGATCGAGATCGCCGAGGGCGCGGACGCGCTGGGCGTCAACGGCGCGTACTTCCGCGTGCATCACTTCGCACGCCAGTCCGCGTCCCCCATGCCCCTGTTGAGCGCCATTGCGGCCCGTACCCGCCACATCGAGGTGGGCACCGGCGTGATCGACATGCGCTATGAGAACCCGCTCTACCTCGCGGAGGAAGCGGCCCAGTTGGACCTCATCGCGGACGGCCGCGTGGCCCTCGGCGTGAGCCGCGGTTCACCTGAGCCCGCGCTGCGCGGGTGGGAGGCGTTCGGCTACCTGGGTTCCACGGATCCGCGCGGTGCGGACATCGCCCGGGAGCACTTCGACACGTTCCTGCGGGCCATCAAGGGTGAGCCCATGACCTACGCGGATCCCGCCCAGTACGGCGCGGGAGCACGGCTCGCCATCGAACCGCAATCACCGGGTCTCGCGGAACGCGTGTGGTGGGGTGCCGGTTCGGGCCGGACCGCCGAGTGGGCGGGCGAGCAGGGCGTGAACCTCATGAGTTCCACACTGCTCACGGAGGCCAACGAGGGTACGTTCGCCGCGCAACAGGCCGATCAGTTGCGCCGCTACCGCGAGGCCTTCGCGAAGGCGGGCCACACGCGTACGCCGCGCACGTCCGTGAGCCGCAGCGTGTTCCCGATCGTGGGCCCCGAGGACGAGATCTTCTCCTACATGGGCGCGCGCGAGTCCCGCGACCAGGTGGGCGTGATCGACGGGTTCACCTCCACGTTCGGGCGCACCTACGCCGATTCACCGGACGTCCTCATCGAGCAGTTGCGCGCCGACGACGCCGTCATGTCCGCCGACACCCTCATGCTCACCATCCCGAGCCAGCTGGGCCCCGAGCTGAACCTGCGCATCCTCGAGAACTTCGCCAAGCACGTGGCACCCGCCCTCGGGTGGAAACCCAACACGGAGGGCCCGGTCCAGGGGTACTCGATCGCGGGTCGCTGACCGCCGGAGCCATGGCCGCACGGGGCGGGCCGCGGGATGTGCCCGACGACGATCGTCGGACCCGCGGCCCCCGTGCCACCCGCTGACGTACCGCCCGGCTGTCATGCGGCCCGACCGGCGAAGGCCACGTGCACGCGCCGGGTAGGGCGACGTCGCACCTCGAGGGGTGGGGACAGCGCGGGGGTAAACTCCCGCGCATGAGTGTTTGTCCCTGCGGTGGGCTGCCCGCCGGTGCCCCGTTCGAACAGTGCTGCGGCCCCGCGGTGCGTCACGAGCGGTGGCCCGTGACCGCGGAAGCCCTCATGCGTTCGCGCTACACCGCGTTCGCCACGGGCGACGACGACCACCTGTTCCGCACGTGGCACCCCGCGCACCGTCCCGCGGACACCGCGAGCGATCCCCGGGTCGAATGGACGGGGCTCACGATCGTGCACACGGAGGCAGGCGGGGAGGACGACGCCGCCGGCACCGTCGAGTTCGAGGCCACCTACCGCGGTCCCGACGGTCCGGGCGTGCTGCGCGAGAACTCACGGTTCGCCAGGCGCGCAGGCCGGTGGTTCTATACGGCCCCGGTCGAGGACGCGTGAGTGGCACAGCCACGGCAGGGATCACCGGACGGGCACTGGGTGCGCTGAAGAGCACTGTGGCGAGCCTGCCGCGGTCGTGCTTTGCGGTGGTCGTGGCCTCCGGCATCGTCTCCGTGGGGGCGTACCACCTGGGATTCCACGGACCCGCCACCGTGGTCATGGGGTTCGCCCTCGCGGTCTAGGCGATGCTCGTGGTCCTCACCGCGTGGCGCGTGCTCGCCTATCCGCAGCGGGTTCTCGAGGACCTGCACGTCCCCGCCCGGGCCTTCGGGTTCTTCACCGGGGTGGCCGGGACCAACGTGGTCGCGGTGTGTCTCGTCGCGCTGGGGGAGACCGTTCCCGTGACGTGCTCGCCCGGGGGAGGGGCTGACTGCTACGAGACATTGCGGGGAGGCGAACGGCGCCAGTGCCAGCGTCCCCGCGGGGGCACGAGCGCCGTCGCCCCTGGTGACGTCTCCGCGGACAACTCCGAGGACGTCAGAGCGGGAAAACCCGCACCCCGAGAGCGTGGTCCACACCCGCGGCGCGCCCGGCGCCTTCGGTCATGCCCGTGATCATCTCGTGCGGATCCGGGTGCCCGTCCAGCACGGCGAGGTACTGCTCGTGGCAGCGCAGCGACTCGACCGCCGCGGTGATGTCCTCCTCGGACAGTTCGATCGCATGATCGGGTTGCGCGCCCGTGACGAGCAACCGTTCGGCGCCCCACGCCTCGAGCCCCTCGTCCTCGAGCAGCTCCCGGAACACCCACGGATTATCGGCGTCCCGCAGGGCGTCGAACGCGGCCATCCCGGCCACGCGGTGGTCGGCCTGGTTGAGACCCCACCCGGCCTCCACGGACCAGTCGATCGTGACCACGGTGTCCGGGCGGACCTCGCGGATCACCCGCGCGATCCTGCGCCGCAGGTCCAGTCCGTATTGGAGGGTCCCGTCCGGCAGGTCCAGGATCCGCAGATCGGTGACCCCCACGGCCCGGCACGCCGCTTCCTGTTCGTCCCGCCGCAACGGGCCGACGTCGCTCGGATCGCGGTCCCGGATCCCCGCCTCCCCGGCGGTCAACAATAGGTAGCTCACCGTCGCGCCGCGCCGGGTCCAGCGGGCGACGGCGGCCGAACCCCCGTACTCCATGTCGTCCGGATGGGCCACCACGCACAGGACGGTGTGGACCCCTGAATCGTCGAACAGTTCGAGATGGGCCATGCTCCCAGCCTAGGGGCCCATGGGGCTCGGTGACAGGGCGGGACTAGTGTAGCCGTATGAACATCGAGATTCGCAAGGGTGACATCACGAAGGTCCACGCGGACGCGATCGTCAACGCGGCCAACTCCAAGCTCCTGGGCGGAGGCGGTGTGGATGGGGCGATCCACCGCGCCGCCGGGAAACAGCTGCTCGCCGAGTGCAAGCAGTTGCGGGAGACGACCCTCCCGGACGGGCTGCCCGCGGGCGGGGCCGTGGCGACCAAGGGGTACGACCTGCCCGCCACGTGGGTCATCCACACGGTGGGCCCGGTGTTCGCGAAGAAGACCGATCGCAGTGACGTCCTGGCCTCGTGCTACCGCGAGTCGCTGCGCGTGGCGGACGAGATCGGCGCCGTGTCCGTGGCCTTCCCCGCGGTCTCCGCCGGGATCTACGGCTGGCCCTTGGACGACGCCGCCCGGATCGCCGTGCGCACGGTCCTCGCCGCGGACACCTCCGTGGACACCGTCGTCTTCGTCCCCTTCTCCGACGCCGCCGAGCAAGCGTTCCGCGACGCCCTGGCCGAGAACTCCTGACCCGCCCCGCACACGGCGGTGCGGGTCAGGGCCGGGCTCAGATCAAGCCCAGTTGCTGCACGGCGTCGCGCTCGGACTCGAGTTCCGCCACGGACGCGTCGATGCGTGAACGAGAGAACTCGGAGATCTCCAGGCCCTGCACCACGGACCAGTCGCCCCCGGACGTGGTGACCGGGAACGAGCTGACCAGGCCGGCCGGGACACCGTAGGAACCGTCGGAGACCACGGCCATGGACGTCCAGTCCCCGTGGCGGTTACCGAGCATGAGGTCGCGGGCGTGATCGAGCGTCGCGCTCGCCGCGGATGCGGCGGAGGACGCACCGCGGGCCTGCAGCACCGCCGCACCCCGCTGGGACACCGTGGGGATGAACGTGTCCGTGACCCATTTGCGGGACACCAGGTCCAGGGCGGGCCGCCCGGCCACCATGGCGTGGTCCAGATCCGGGTACTGCGTGGCGGAGTGGTTGCCCCACACGCTGAGGTTCTTGACCGTCGCGACCGAGGTTTTGGTCTCAGCGGCGAGCATGGCCGCGGCCCGGTTGTGGTCCAACCGGGTCAGGGCGCTGAACCGGGACTCGGGGATGTCCGGGGCGTTGCGCTGGGCGATCAGCGCGTTGGTGTTGGCCGGGTTGCCGGTCACGACCACGCGCACGTCGTCGTGGGCCACGTCGTTGAGGGCTCGGCCCTGTTCCGTGAAGATCGCACCGTTGGCCTCAAGCAGGTCGCTGCGTTCCATCCCCTTGGCCCGCGGGCGGGCACCCACGAGCAAGGCGAGCTGAGCGCCGTCGAACACCGTGCGGGCGTCGGAGTCGATCTCCACGTCCGCGAGCAGCGGGAACGCGCAGTCCTGCAGTTCCATGACGGTTCCCTCGAGGGCGGGCAGGGCCTGCGGGATCTCCAGAAGCCTCAGCCGGACGGGGCGTTCGGGGCCGAGCAGGTCCCCGTGGGCGATCCGGAACAGCAGGCTATATCCGATCTGGCCGGCGGCGCCGGTCACGGCCACGGTGACGGGAGTGGTACTCACGGTGATTCCTCCTGGGCTGCGCGCTCCGGGGTGCCCGGCGGTCACGCGACTCTGATGCGGGGTACCCGTGTGACTCGTCTCACGGGGCAGGGTGGCACAGAGGCTATCAGCGAGCCCGGTTCAGCGCACGGCGGACATGCGTGTCACGGGCCAGTGGCGCGCACCACAATGGAGACATGGCTACTACTGCATTCCAAGGAAACCCCGTCCACACCGTCGGCGAGCTGCCCGCCCAGGGAGAGTCCGCGCCGTCCTTCGACCTCGTGGGAGCGGATCTGAGCCCCGTGGCCTCGGACGAGTTCACGGGCAAGCGCATGGTGCTCAACATCTTCCCGTCCCTGGACACGGGCGTGTGTGCCCAGTCCGTGCGCGAGTTCAACCAGCGCGCCGCGTCCCTGCAGAACACCGCCGTGGTGTGTGTCTCCAAGGACCTGCCGTTTGCGCAGGGCCGGTTCTGCGCCGCGGAGGGCATCGACAACGTCACCACCGCGTCCGCGTTCCGTTCGTCGTTCGGCGAGGACTACGGTGTGACCCAGACGGACGGCCCGCTCGAGGGTCTGCTGGCCCGCGCCGTCGTGGTCGTGGACGAGAACGGCAAGGTCGTCCACACCCAGCTCGTCGAGGAGATCACCGAGGAGCCGGACTACGACGCCGCTGTCGCCGCCGTCTCCTGATCAGCTCACCGGAGGAGGGGCGGGGCCGTGCGGTCCCGCCCCTTTCGCGTGTCCGGATCTTTCGGGACGGATAACGAACGACGCCGCACCGCCCCCGTACGGAGGCGACGCGGCGTCGTCGTCGGTTGCTGCGCGTGCGCGAACCTGGGTCCGTCACACGCGCGAGACACTCCGGAACGTCAGGCGCTGAGCCCGTCCACGATCTCGTTGAGCGTGGCGGAGGGGCGCATCACCGCGGAGACCTTCTCCGGGACGGGCCAGTAGTACCCGCCGAGATCCGCGGGGGAACCCTGCACGTCCAGCAGTTCGGCGTTGATGGTGTCCTCGTTCTCGCGCAGCTCGGAAGCGACCTTCTGGAACGCCTGCGCGAGCTCGGAGTCCTCGGTCTGCTGCGCGAGCTCCTCGGCCCAGAACTTGGCCAGGTAGTAGTGCGAACCGCGGTTGTCGAGCTCGTTGACCTTCCGGGACGGGGACTTGTTCTCGTTGAGGAAGGTCCCGGTCGCGCGGTCCAGGGTATCCGCGAGGACCTGCGCCTTGGCGTTGTCGTAGCGGCTGGCGAGGTGCTCGAAGGACGCGGCGAGCGCCAGGAACTCA
The DNA here is from genome assembly GCF_001665945.1 of Kocuria sp. ICS0012. Lineage (NCBI taxonomy): Bacteria > Bacillati > Actinomycetota > Actinomycetes > Micrococcales > Micrococcaceae > Kocuria > Kocuria sp. ICS0012. The sequence goes on from NZ_LZMM01000036.1 coordinate 46,902, forward strand.
CCCAGGGAATCCCAGCGCAGGTGGTTCTCCTCCTGCAGCTGCTGCACGTGCTTGGGCGCGGAACCACCGGCGCCGGTCTCGAACAGGCCACCGCCGTTCATGAGCGGCACGATGGACAGCATCTTGGCGGACGTGCCCAGTTCCAGGATGGGGAACAGGTCCGTGAGGTAGTCGCGCAGCACGTTACCGGTCACCGAGATGGTGTCCTCGCCGCGGCGCAGCCGCTCCACCGTGAACTTGGTGGCCTCCGCGGGGGAGAGGATCCGCAGGTCCAGACCGTCGGTGTCCTCCTCCGCGAGGTACTGCTCCACCTTGGTGATCAGGTTGCGGTCGTGGGCGCGGGACTCGTCCAGCCAGAACACGGCGGGCATCCCGGAGTCGCGGGAACGCCGCACGGCCAGCTGCACCCAGTCCTTGATGGGGGCGTCCTTGGCCTGGCACGCACGCCAGATGTCACCGGGCTGGACCTCGTGGGACAGCAGCACCTCACCGCCACCGCTGACCACCTGGACGGTGCCAGCGTCCTGGATCTCGAAGGTCTTGTCGTGGGAGCCGTACTCCTCGGCCTTCTGCGCCATCAAACCCACATTGGGGACGGTACCCATGGTCGTGGGATCGAACGCACCGTTCTTGCGGCAGTCGTCGATCACGACCTGGTAGACCCCCGCGTAGGAGGAGTCCGGCAACACGGCCAGGGTGTCCTTCTGCTCGCCCTCGCGACCCCACATCTTTCCGGACGTGCGGATCATGGCGGGCATGGAGGCGTCCACGATCACGTCCGAGAGCACGTGGAGATTGGTGATGCCCTTGTCCGAGTTCACATAGGCCAACTCGGGGCCCTCGTCGATCGCCTTGTCGAACGCGGCCTTGATCTCCTGGCCGTTGTCCAGGGCGTCCAGGCCCGAGAAGATTCCACCCAGGCCGTCGTTGGGGGACAGCCCCGCCTTGGCGAGGTCCTCTCCGTAACGGTCGAAGACATCCCGGAAGAACGCGGTGACCACGTGGCCGAAGATGATGGGGTCGGAGACCTTCATCATGGTGGCCTTGAGGTGGGTGGAGAACAGGACGTCCTCGGACTTGGCGCGGGCCACCTGCTCCGCGAGGAACGCGTCCAGCGCGGCGGCGCTCATGAAGGTGCCGTCCACGACCTCACCGGCCAGTACGGGCAAGGACTCCTTGAGCACCGTGGTGCCCCGGTCGGTGACGAGCTGGATGGTCAGGGTGTCGTCCTCGGGGATGATCACGGACTTCTCGTTGCTGCGGAAGTCGTCGTGGCCGAGCGTGGCCACGTTGGTCTTGGAGTCCTTGCTCCACTCGCCCATGGAGTGCGGGTGCTGCCGGGCGTAGTTCTTCACGGCCTTGGGGGCGCGGCGGTCCGAGTTGCCCTCGCGCAGCACGGGGTTCACGGCGGAGCCCTTGACACGGTCGTAACGTGCGCGGATGTCCTTGGCCTCGTCCGAGGTGGCGACCTCGGGGTAGTCCGGCAGGTCGTAGCCGTCCGCCTGCAACTCCTTGATGGTGGCCTTCAGCTGCGGGATGGACGCGGAGATGTTCGGCAGCTTGACGATGTTCGCTTCCGGGGTCTCCACGAGTTCGCCCAGCTCGGCCAGGGTGTCCGGGACCCGCTGCTCGTCGGTGAGGCGGTCCGGGAACTGGGCCAGGATGCGCGCGGCCAGGGAAATGTCCCGGGTCTCCACCTCCACACCGGCGGTGGACGCGAACGCCTCCACGATCGGCTTGAACGAGTACGTAGCGAGCATGGGTGCTTCGTCGGTCTCGGTGTAGATGATCTTGGGCATGAGCGATGGCTCCTTGCATTGACGGTCACTGGGCTGCCTCCCAGGATACCCGCTGGCCCGCGCCCGATTCCGTGTGCGGCGGGCCCACCGGCTGGTCACCACGCGCCCTACGCGCTGTCACGCTCGCGCACTCCCCGAAGTACGACGACGCGGCGCCGGTCCCGATCGACCCGCGCCCCGCGCCGTGGTGCAGTGGGCTCTCAGCCGTGCAGCGAGGTCCTGATCCGCTCGCGCTCGCGTTCGAGCTTGCGCACGCGGTGACCCAAAGAGAACATCCGCACGGACCCCACGAGGGCCATGATCAGGGCCCCGGCGATCGCCGAGAGCAGCATGGCCACGCCCAACGGGAGGCTGAACGTCCACGCCATGTACTCGAATCGCGTGGCCACGTTGTTCTGGATGATAAAGACCAGCAACAGGATCAGCACGATCACGCCCAGGATCAGCGCCGCCCACACGGTCCCCGACACGCCGCGCTTGACGGGCTTGTCCAGCGAAGGATCCACGGGGGAGGCCGTCCCCCCGGCCCCCGAGGCTGAGTGCGCGGTCCCGCTGTCTGTGACCGCCGTCCCGGGACGTTGCGCGTCCACGGGGGCCGACGGCGCCGCGTGCGCGTCCGCGTACCCCTCGCGCAGCGGTTTGCCCGCGGAACGGGAGCCGGGAGTGTGAGGCGGGCGTGCGGCGTCGTCCGGGGGGAGACGAGGCGTGTTACGGGGCTCGTGCGGTGTGTTGGTCACGGGGGCCTCCTGACGGGGCGAAGTGATGATGGCAACAGCGTACGGCCAATATCACGGAATGTGATTCGATGCTCGGCATTGCCCGCGCCACGACGAAATCATCCGACACTCCCGAGACACGCGGGAGGTTTCTCCCCGAAAAGGTTATCCGCGAGTAACCTGTGCTTCATCGTGAGACGCACCACAATCCATCGGTGATGCCGGCCCCGGCTCGGGGTAACAACCACCGGGGTGCAACGCACATTCCATGGACACCATATCGGGAGGAAACGTCATGGGAAAGTACACCTTCAAGGGGAAGGCTGCCGTGTCCGTCGCGGCAATCGCTGCACTCACGCTGACCGGCTGCGCCAGCGTGGGCGGCGGCGGCAACGACAGCAACGGCGGCGGCGGTGACAGCAGCGCGAGCGCCCAGAGCGGCGGCGTGGTCAATGTCGCCGAGACCAACAAGTTCTCGGGTGCCAATCCGGGCTACACCAAGACGAACCTGGACATCAATGGCCACGTGGCGGAGATGACCCGCGAAGGGTTCATCACGGTGGACCCGGAGCAGAAGATCCACCCCAACGAGGGCTTCGGCACGTACAAGAAGACCTCGGACGATCCCCTGACCGTCGAGTACACGCTCAAGGACCCGCAGTGGTCGGACGGCAACAAGATCGACAAGGCCGATCTCATGCTGTGGTGGTCCGTGCTCTCCGGCTACGCCAATGACGCGAGCGAGGACGGCAAGGCCGGCAAGGACTACTTCACGATCGCCGGCTCCACGGACATCCTGAGCTCCACGGACAAGCCCGAGTTCTCCGAGGACGGCAAGACCATGACCGTCATGTGGGGCAAGCAGAACGCCGACTGGGAGATCGCCTTCGACGAGAACTACCTGATGCCCGCGCACGTGGTGGCCAAGAAGGCCGGGATGTCCGAGGACGAGCTGCTCAAGGTGCTCGAGAACCAGAAGAAGGGCGACTCCAAGAACCCCCAGAAGCAGCCCGAGCTGGAGAAGATCGGCAAGGCCTGGGACACCTCCTTCAACTTCACGTCCACCCCGGACGACAAGGATGTCCTGCTCTCCAGCGGCCCCTACAAGATCGACAATGTGGTGGAGAACAACTCGGTCACGCTCAAGAAGAACGAGAACTACAACGGCAGCATGCCCGGCAAGCTGGACGAGATCACCCTGCGCACCATCGGCGACGCCACGGCTCAGATCCAGGCGCTGCGCAACGGCGAAGTGGACATCATGCAGCCGAACAACGTCAACAAGGACACGATGGACCAGGTCAAGCAGATCGAGAACGTGAACGTGCAGCAGGGCGACCAGCTCGCGTACGACCACGTGGACCTGAACTTCGGCTCGGACACCTTCAAGGACAAGGAGACCCGCGAGGCGTTCCTGAAGACCATCCCGCGCCAGCAGATCCTCGACCAGCTGATCAAGCCGGTCAAGGAGGACGCCGAGGTGCTCAACTCGCAGATGTTCGTCTCCAGCCAGGGCGAGCCCTACACCAAGGCCGTGGAGAAGAACGACGCCAAGAAACTCTACGGGGACGTGGACATCGACGGCGCCAAGAAGCTGCTCGACGGCAAGACCCCCACCGTGCGGATCCTTTACAACAACGGCAATCCGCAGCGCGTGGACACCTTCCAGCTGATCAAGGAGTCCGCGGAGAAGGCCGGGTTCAAGGTCGAGGACCTGGGCGATCCCAACTGGTCCGAGAAGCTCGCGGACGGCGACTACGACGCGTCCCTGTACGGCTGGGTCTCCCCGGGCGTGGGCACCGAGATGCTCTCGCAGATCTTCAAGACCGGCGGCGGCGGCAACTACAACGAGTACTCGAACGCGGACGTGGACAAGCTCGTGGACGAGGCCCGCGCCAACCTGGACGAGTCCTCGCGCAACGACCAGATCGCTGAGGTGGACAAGCACACCTTCGAGGACGCCTACGGCCTCCCGCTGTTCCAGTCCGTGGGCTACGTGGCCACCTCGGACAAGATCGCCGGAGTGGACAAGTACCAGCCGAACCAGACCGGCGTGTTCTGGAACGTTTCCGAGTGGAGCCGCAAGTAGGACGGTCGACCTCGGTTGACCGAGTCCTTCCCCTCATGATGCTGCGCGGGCGCGGAACGCCGTGTCCGCGCAGCGTCGTGACCACCACTCGTTCAGAGGCAGCATCATGATTTCTTACATCCTCAGACGGCTCATCACCGCCGTCCTCATCCTGCTGGGCGCATCGTTCCTCGTGTACCTCATGACGGCGGCCTCCGGCGACCCGCTGTGGGACCTGTACGGAAACCCCAACGCCCAACAGCTGATCCCCGCCCGCGTGGAGGCCCTCAACCTGGACACACCGCCCGTGCTGCGCTACTTCACGTGGCTCGGCGGGGCACTCGGGTGCCTCGTGCCCTTTGCGGACACCTGCTCCCTGGGCGTGAGCCGCGAGGGCCAGGAGGTGACGAGCCTACTCTCCTTCGCCATGGGCCAGACCATCATGCTGGTCACGATCGGTACCATCCTGGCCATCGTCGTGGGTATCACCCTGGGTATCGTCTCCGCACTGCGGCAGTACTCGGGCCTGGACTACGGCATCACGTTCCTGACCTTCCTGTGCTTCTCGCTGCCGAGCTTCTGGCTCGCGGTGCTGCTCAAGGAAGTGGCGGCCATTCAGTTCAACGACTTTTTGCAAAACCCGTCACTGTCCATCGGGGCGCTGCTCGCAATCTCCGTGGTGGCCGGGCTCATCTGGTTCTTGGTCTCGTTCGGGCGCATGCGGACTCGCATCCTCATGGGTGTCCTGGGCTTCGTGGTCACCTTCGGGATCATCTACTTCGTGCTCGCGACCAACTGGCTCGCGCACCCCTTCCTGGGCATCCCGCTGATCGCACTGACCGGCATTCTGGTGGCCGTGATCGCCACCGTGCTCATGGCGGGACTACGCAACAAGCGGGCCCTGTACGCCGGGCTGGCCACCGTGGTGGTGGGTCTCGTGCTGTACTTCCCCGTCCAGGCCCTCTTCGTCGGGGGCGGGCTGCTGACCCTACTGGCGTTGGTCGTCGTGATGATCCTGGTGGGTGTGGGAGCCGGTTACGTCGCCGGTGGCTACGACCGTGGTCAAGGCGCCCGCGTGGGCGGGGTCACCGGCTTCTTCGTGGCCCTGCTGATCATCCTGGACCGCTTCATGCAGTCGTGGCCGGACTACGTGAACTCCGGTCACATCCGGGGCCGGCCCATCGCCACGGCCAACTCCTCCACCCCGGGCCTGTCGGGTGACTTCTGGATCACCGGCCTGGACCGGTTCACCCACCTCTTGCTGCCCACCATCTGTATCACCCTGCTGGCGCTCGCGTCCTACTCGCGGTACTCGCGCGCGTCCATGCTGGAGATCATGGGCCAGGACTACGTGCGCACCGCGCGCGCCAAGGGCCTGTCGGAGCGGACCGTGGTCATGCGTCACGCGTTCCGCAACGCGCTGATCCCGCTGGCCACGCTCGTGGCCTACGACATCGGCGGTCTGATCGGCGGCGCGATCATCACGGAATCCGTATTCGCGTTCACCGGTATGGGGCAGTTGTTCATCCAATCGGTGCGCAACGTAGACCCCAACCCGGTGATGGGCGTGTTCCTGATCACCGGCATTGTCGCCATGGTCTTCAACCTGATCGCTGACCTGGTGTACTCCGTACTCGACCCGCGCGTGAGGGTGAAAGCATGAGCCAGCCACAACCTATCGACGTCCCCCAGCAGGTCGAACAGAACCCGCAGACCGGCGATAAGCCCGAGGACGTGCGCGGCAAGAGCCAGGGGCAGCTGGTACGCCAGCGGTTCTTCGGCAACACGGGCGCCGTCGTGTCCCTGATCGTCCTGTTGTTCATCGTGGTGCTGTCCGTCACCTCGCTGGGTGTCGGTCCCATCCCGGGATGGTGGAAGTGGAACCCGGACGCCACGGGAACCGTGCTCAACGGCGGCCGGCCCACGCTGTCCCTGCTCCCGCCCTCGCTCGGGGAGCACCCGTTCGGCCAGGACAACCTGGGCCGTGACCTGTTCGCCATGGCCATGCAGGGCACCCAGTACTCCCTGGTGGTCATGATCGTGGTGGGCCTTATCGCGGGCCTCGTGGGCACCGTGGTGGGTGGCCTCTCCGGGTACTTCCGGGGCTGGACCGAGGCCGTGCTGATGCGTCTGACCGACGTGATCATCATCATCCCCCTGGTGATCCTGGCAGCCCTGTTGGGCCGCCTAGCCATCTCGTGGGTGCGCACCCACGACCTGCCCACGTTCGCCACGGTGATCGCCCTGGGTCTGCTGATCGGTCTAGCCTCGTGGCCGCCGCTCGCGCGCCTGGTGCGCGGTGAGTTCCTCACGCTGCGCGAACGCGAGTTCGTGGACGCCGCGCGACTGGCCGGTGCCTCGAGCGGGCGGATCATCTTCAAGCACATCCTGCCCAACACCGTGGGTGTGATCACCGTGAACATCACGCTGTTGATGTCCTCGGCGATCCTGCTGGAGACCGCGCTGTCCTACCTGGGTCTGGGTATCCAGGCCCCGGACTGGTCCCTGGGCCGGTTGATCAGCGAGAACCAGACCGCCTTCGCGACCCGTCCGTGGTTGTTCTGGTGGCCGGGTGTGTTCATCGTGGCGATCGCGCTGACCATCAACTTCATCGGTGACGGTCTGCGTGACGCGTTCGACCCGCGCCAGCGCAAGTTCAACCCCAAGCGCGCCCGCGAGACCGGCGAGCGCACGGACCAGTACCCGGACGCGCTCACCGCATCCGAGCCGGGGACGAAGCCCGCGGTGAACGCCGGGGCCGAGACCGGGACGCGCGGGGACACCGCCCGGGACGGACGATGATCAGTTCACACGGTGAACAGCACGGCGCTCGCGGCGGCCAGCAGCACGACCGCCGCGAGCGGGCCGGGCGCGTACCGGGTCCGCACCGGATCGGGTGCGGCGTCCCGGGCGAAGACGTCCAGCTCACCGGTCTCGATCTTGCGTTGCCACGTGTCGCGGACGCGGTGCGCGGCGGCGCCGGAAGCGGTCGAGGTCAGGTCGCCCACGCGCACCGCGCCGCCCGGTCGGGCGATCGGGTGATTGCGGTTCACGGCGTCCACACCGGAGCGCAGGGCGGCGCCCGCACCGGCGGAGGGCAGGGCGAAACACGAGTGGGCGCCCTGGTCCGTGGCGATGGTCACCGCGAAGCGGGTGCGCACGTCCACGATCCGGCTCCACGGAATGCTCACCGTGCGCAGGGGGTTCACCACGCGCACCTCGTCCGCGTGCACCTCGAGCCGGGGGCGCCAATACAGCGCGTACCCGAGCGCCGCCAGGGCGAGACCACCGAACACGGCGCCCACGTGGTGCGCCACGGTGTGGCCCCAGCCCGCGAAGCACATCACCAGACCCAGGACCACCAGGAATCCCGTGAGCCACGGGGCCGACGACGCTCGGTAGGTTTCGGGCTCGCCGGCGGTTTCTCGGGTCATGACCCCCATGCTAGGCAATGCGCGCGTGCCGCGGCCGCGCGCCCAGTTCTCGACACGATGGAGCACACACGATGAGCACCTCGAACCAGCCCGAGGGCACCCCGCGACCCCACGACGCGGCGCAGGACCCGAACGCGGCGTCGTCGCACGAGGCCACGGCCGCCGAGCACAACGCCCCGTGGGACGGCACGCCGAGCGGCGACGGGCGGGTGGCCACCGAAGGTTCCGCTAACCCCTCCGCGGCTCACCCTCGCGCCGCCGGATCGTCCGGTGCCACGGCCGCCGACGCCGCTGCGGTCACCGGTCGCGCCGACGGAACCGCGGCCGCGGGTGCAGCCGCCGACGGCAGTGCCGCGGCGGGTGCCACCGCCGAGGGCGCGCAGAAACGGCGTGGTCGGCGGGCGCAGCGCAACGAACCCACCGTGCGGCGCGGCCCGGCCCGCAGGACCGTGGCCCGCGGTGAACCCGTGCTGAGCGTGCGCGGGCTGTCCGTGGACTTCGGCGTGGACCGGGACTGGGTGCCGGCCGCGATCGACCTGAACTACGACGTCGCAGCGGGGGAGGTGCTCGCGATCGTGGGGGAGTCCGGTTCGGGCAAGTCCGCGAGCTCGATGTCCATGCTGGGGCTGCTGCCCTCCAACGCACGCGTGCGCGGTTCGGCCGTGCTGGCCGGGGAGGAACTGATCGGGCTGCGCGGCAACGCGCTGCGGCGCGTGCGTGGCGAGGAGATCGCCGTGATCTTCCAGGAGCCCATGACCGCGCTGAACCCCGTGTACACGGTGGGCCAGCAGATCGTGGAGACCATCCGCCTGCACCGGGACATCTCACCCGCCGAGGCCGCCGAACGTGCCCGGCAGATGCTCACCATGGTGGAACTGCCGGACCCCGAGAAGGCGTTCCGTTCCTACCCCCACCAGCTCTCCGGTGGTCAGCGGCAGCGCGCGATGATCGCGCAGTCCCTCTCGTGCGACCCCAAACTGCTGATCGCGGACGAGCCCACCACGGCCCTGGACGTGACCGTGCAGGCGGAGATCCTGGACCTGATCCGCAACCTCAAGGACCAGCTGGACTCGGCGGTCATCCTGATCACCCACGACATGGGTGTGGTGGCGGACCTCGCGGACAACATCGCGGTCATGCAGAAGGGCGTGATCGTGGAACAGGGCACGGCGGAGCAGATCTTCACCGCACCGCGCCACCCCTACACCCGCTCGTTGCTCGAGGCCGTGCCCCACCTGGGCCAGGGCAACGAGAACGACGAATCCGTGGACATGGTCGCCGCGCTCGAGCGTTCCGTGGTCATGCCCATGGTGGTGGACCGCAGCACGGCGGAGGCAGCGTCCATGGACACGCTCGCCCAGCGGGTCGTGGAACCGGTGCTGCAGTTGAAGGACGTGGCCATCGAGTACCCCAAGCAGGGCCGCAACCCCGCGTTCCGCGCGGTCGAGGGCGTCAGCCTCACCGTGGCAGCCGGGGAGACCGTGGGTCTCGTGGGTGAATCCGGTTCCGGCAAGACCACGATCGGCCGCGCCGCGGTGGGACTGCTGCCCGTGGTCGAGGGATCGCTTGTGGTGGACGGTGTGGAACTGCACGGTGCCCCGCGCGCCAAGCTCAACGCGGTGCGCAAGGACGTGGGCATGGTCTTCCAGGACCCCGCGTCCTCGCTGAACCCGCGGCTGCCGATCGGTGAGTCGATCGGTGAGCCCATGTTCCTGGCCGGCGAGGCAAAAGGGGCGCAACTGCAGCAGCGCATCGAGCAACTCCTGGACCAGGTGCGGTTGCCGCGCAACTACCGCAACCGTTACCCGCACGAGCTCTCGGGCGGTCAGAAGCAGCGCGTGGGCATCGCCCGGGCCCTGTCCCTGAAGCCGAAACTGCTCGTGGCGGATGAACCCACGTCCGCGCTGGACGTGTCCGTGCAGGCCACGGTCCTGGAATTGTTCGAGCAGCTGCAAGCGGAGATGGGCTTCGCGTGCTTGTTCGTGACCCACGACCTCGCGGTGATCGACCGGCTCGCCAACCGGATCGTGGTCATGCAGCACGGGCACATCGTGGAACAGGGCTCGCGCGAAGCGGTGCTGCGCCACCCCGAGCAGGAGTACACCAAGCGCTTGCTCGCCGCGGTGCCCGTGCCCTCGCCCGAGGCCCAGCGCACGCGCCGCGAACTGCGTCAGCAGTTGGCCCACACGGTGTCCTGAGCATGATCGGAGCCCCGGGAGCAGCGCGGTTCGCGCGGCAGCCCGGGGCTCCGCCCATGGGGGACTCGAACGATATGCGTATGTGTTGAGCCCTGCCATCGTGCGCTGGCTCGCGTGGGGAATTACTACAGTGGGAGCCATGATGAAACCGGCACGCCTCAACTCCGACCTCTCCCGTCTGAGGCGGGAGACCGACATGTTCCTCGCGACCGTGGAGTCCCTCTCGGACGAAGAAATGGTGGGCCCCACCCTGTGCGAGGGTTGGGACCGCGCGCACGTGATCGCGCACCTGGCCTCCAACGCCCGCGCCCTGGTCAAGCTCATCGACTGGGCCACCACGGGCGAACCGCAGCAGCCCTACGAGTCCCACGAGGCGCGCGAGCAGGAGATCGACGAGCTCGCCGCGCTGCCCAAGGACGAGCTGATCGAGACCTTCAAGCAGAACGCGCAGTTCTTCGCCGAGCAGTGCGAGCGTCTCAAGGGCGACATCGTCACCGAAGAGCTCGACCTGCACGGTAAGCCCGTCCCGGCCACGTCCGTGCCCGCGGTGCGGATCGCGGAGGTCGTGGTGCACCACCACGACCTGGACACCACGTGGACCGTGGCGGAAGCGGACCCGGACTCCCTGCTCAACGCCGTGGAGGCCGCGGTGCGCACCATGCGGGCCAAGGGTGCCCCGGGGATGACCCTGCGCACCGAGGAGCGGGACGAGTGGATCATCGGCGACGGCGGTCAGCTCATCACCTCCGACCGCGAGGGCATGCTGCGGTGGCTGGCCCGCGGTGACGACGAGTTCGTGGAGTCCGAGGGCGCCCTGCCCGAGCTCCCCTCGTGGTGAACGCGGCTCGCTGATCCGCTGTCGGACTGACCCCGCTGGGCCTCCCAGCGGGGTCAGTTGCGCATCAGGAGAACACCGTGATCCCGTAGGCCGCGAAGATCACCAGGTGCGCCGCACCGTGGATCGACGTGACCCTGGAGGATGCGAACGTGGTGAGGGACAGTCCCAGCGTGATCCCGAGCAGCACCAGGTTCGCGGGGCTCTCGGCGAGCACGACCGTTTGATCGGTGAGCAGCCCGATCACGAGTATCGCCGGGATGGTCAACCCCACCGTGGACACCAGCGCCCCGTGGCACAGGTTGCTCACGCGCTGGATCTCCCCGGCCAGCGCGGCGCGCAGCGCGGTGAGGGATTCGGGCAGGAACACGATGGCCGCGATCAGCGCGCCGGCCAGCGCGGGCGGTGCCCCCACACGGCCGAGCCCATCGTCCAACAGCGAGGCCATGTCGTGGGACAGCACCACGATGGGCACCACGGTGATCACGAGCAATGCCAGGCGCGCGAGGATCTCGGTGCGGTGCTCGGCCAGGACCGAGCGCAGGGAAGGACGCGTCGTCGTCGTCTCCCGGGCCGCGGTCTCAGGACCCGGGCGCAACCGGGGGTCCACTTCGGTGAAGTCCACGGCTTGCGCGCCCGCCTGTCGGTACAGGAAGAACGCGTAGATCGCCACGGTGACTGCAATGATGGAGATCTCCTGCCACGGCTGGTACGCGCCGTCGGTGCCGAGCGCCGCGGGTAGCACGAAGGCCAGGGCGCCCAGGACCACGAGCAGCGCCAGGTAGTTGGAGGTTCCCGTCCGATTGTGGGCCATGTCCCCGTGCTTGAGGCCGCCCACGAGCAGGCACAGACCGATTACCAGGTTGAGGATGATCATGGCCACGGCCATCACGGAGTCCCGCGCGATCGTGGCGTGCTCACCGGGGCCCAGCATGACCGCGGAGATCAAAACCACCTCGATCACGACGATGGACAGGGTCAGCACCAGCGAACCGTACGGATCGCCGAGTCGGTGGGCCAGGTGTTCGGCCTGTCGCACGACGCCCGTGGCCGCGTACAGGATCACGCCCACGATCACCACGAGCGCCCCCACGAGCAGCGGAGAGGACACGGGTGGGGCCAGCAGCGAGCCGGAGAGTTGAAGCAGCACGAAGAATCCCCATCCCGCGATCACGCGGGCCAGGGCTCCCGGAGTCAGGATGGAACGACGTGTGGGGGACATGGAAGCGTCAGCTCGATTCTCGGGACTGTGCGCGCCCCGGTCCGGGCGGGGTCGTCCCCGAGCTATCCGGTGTGCTGACGGGTCGTCCCGTCGGAGGAGGCGATGTCCGGGTCTCAGCCACGCACCGCGAACAACCACGGATCCGCTCGATCCGTGTGCGGATCGCCAAAGTTCACGAACGTGCGGCCCTTGGCCTCCACGACATTGTATTCCTGGATAACTTCCAGGCTGAGCCGTTCGCGGTGGGCGACCTCCACGATCACCGCGGTGGCACCGGAGCGGTCCGGGAGGGTGGCGGGGTAGGCCAGTGCGGCGACGAGCAATCCGGAGGCCTTCTCGCGCGCGATGTCCCGCAGTTCGGCCAGCACGTCCTGGGGGGCCAGATCGTTCACACGAGACGGGTCCACCGAATCCAGTTCGAACTCCCCGTCCTTGGCGCCGGTGACCAGGAAGGCCGGGAATGCTCCGTACTGGCGCACCTGTTCCTCCACGACCGCCTGGACGTGGCTCAGTGCGGTGTCCACGGTCTCCACGGCGGAGTCCGAGACCCACTGGCGCCACGCGTTGTCGTGATCCACGCGGGCGCGCGCGGCGTCCGCCCGGGTCATCCGGGAGGTGCCCTTGGAAGGCGTGGAGCGGCGTCGTGATGAACGGGCGGAGGACTGAGCCACGAAGTGGGACCCCTTCGGGAGATCGGCGGGAGAACGGGAGTGCTGAGTCCAGGGTAGGCGCTCGCTAGACTGGATCGGAACCAATCAGCGAATACCAGGAGCATGCATGTCTGCGATCAATCGCGAGCAGGTGGCGCACCTGGCCGAACTCGCGCGCATCGAGATGTCGGACGAGGAACTGGCCCGCGTGGCCGGTGAACTCGATCTCATCGTCGAATCCGTGGCCTCGGTCAGCCAAGCCGCCGGGGACGACGTCCCCGCCACGAGCCACCCCCTGCCGTTGCACAACGTCTTCCGCGAGGACGTGGTGGGGGAGACCCTCACGCAGGAGGAAGCCCTGAGTAACGCACCGGACAGCCAGGACGGCAAGTTCCGGGTCCCGGCGATCCTGGACGGGGAGTGAGCATGAGCGAGCGCATCGTAGAACTGTCCGCCGCGGACCTCGCGGCCAAGCTGGCGTCCGGTGAGGTCTCCTCGGTGGACGCCGTGACCGCGCACCTCGAGCAGATCGAGGCCACGGACGGCACCCCGCTGGACGCCCAGGACCGCTCACGCGGGACCGACGGGCTGAACGCGTTCCTGCACCGCAACCGCGAGGAGGCCCTGGACGTGGCCCGTGGTGTGGACGAGGCACGCGCCAAGGGTGAGCAGTTGCCCGAGCTCGCGGGTGTGCCCGTGGCGGTCAAGGACCTCATCGTGACCAAGGGCCAGCCCACCACGGCGGCGTCCCGGATGCTCGAGGGTTGGATGAGCCCGTACGACGGCACGGTGACCCGCAAGCTGCGTGCGGCGCGCATGCCCATCCTGGGCAAGACCAACCTGGACGAGTTCGCCATGGGTTCGTCCACGGAGCACTCGGCGTTCGGTCCCACGCGCAACCCGTGGGACCTGCGCAAGATCCCGGGCGGTTCCGGTGGCGGTTCCGCTGCCGCGGTCTCCGCGTTCCAGGCGCCCCTGGCCCTGGGCACGGACACCGGTGGCTCCATCCGCCAGCCCGCGGCCGTGACCGGCACGGTGGGCGTCAAGCCCACGTACGGTTCGGTGTCCCGTTACGGCGTGATTGCCATGGCGTCCTCGCTCGACCAGGTGGGCCCGTGCTCCCGCACGGTGCTCGACGCCGCGCTGTTGCACGAGGTCGTGGGCGGTCACGATCCTGCCGACTCCACTTCGCTGACGGATCCCGTGGGCTCCTACGCCCGCGCCGCGCGCGAGGGAGCTGCCGAGGGTGGGCTCAAGGGGCTGCGCGTGGGCGTGGTCCAGCAGCTGAGCGGCGAGGGTTTCCAGGCCGGTGTGCAGCAACGCTTCGAGGAGTCCCTCGAACTCCTGCGCGCCGCGGGCGCCGAGATCGTGGACGTCCAGACGCCCAACTTCGAGTACGCGCTGGGTGCCTATTACCTGATCATGTCCTCGGAGGTCTCCTCCAACCTGGCCAAGTACGACGGCGTGCGCTTCGGTCTGCGCGTCACTCCCGAGGGCACGCCCACCATCGAGAAGGTCATGAGCGCGTCCCGCGCCGCAGGCTTCGGGGACGAGGTCAAGCGCCGGATCATCCTGGGGACGTACGCACTGTCCGCGGGGTACTACGACGCGTACTACGGTTCCGCACAGCAGGTGCGCACGCTCGTACAGCGTGATTTCGCGGCGGCGTTTGAGAAGGCGGACGTGCTGATCTCGCCCACCGCGCCCACCACCGCGTTCGACATCGGGGGCGTGGACGAGTCCGCGGATCCCATGCAGATGTACCTGAACGACATCGCCACGATCCCCACCAACCTCGCGGGGATCCCCGCGATCTCCCTGCCGGGCGGCCTGGCACCGGAGGACGGGCTGCCCGTGGGGATCCAGTTCATGGCACCGGCGCGCGAGGACGCCCGCGTGTACCGCGCCGGGGCCGGTCTGGAGCGGTTGCTCACCGAGCAGTGGGGCGGCCCGCTGTGGCGGGAACGCGCCGACGTGACCGCCACCGTTCGTGACTTTGCGGCCACTGCCGCGCAGGGAGGCAAGTGATGAGCCAGGACGTGCTGTCCTTCGAGGAAGCCCTCGAGCGCTTCGACCCCGTCCTGGGGTTCGAGGTGCACGTGGAGCTGAACACCAAGACCAAGATGTTCGATGCCGCCCCCAACACCTTTGGGGACGAGCCCAACACCAACGTGACCCCGGTGTCCCTGGGGCTGCCCGGCGTGCTGCCGGTGGTCAACGGCAAGGCAGTGGAGTCCGCGATCAAGCTCGGTCTCGCGCTGAACTGCTCGATCGCGCCGAAGTGCCACTTCGCACGGAAGAACTACTTCTACCCGGACACCCCCAAGAACTTCCAGACCTCGCAGTTCGACGAGCCCATCGCGTTCGACGGGCACCTGGACCTCGAGCTGGAGGACGGCACGGAGTTCCGGGTGGAGATCGAGCGCGCCCACATGGAGGAGGACGCCGGCAAGCTGACCCACATGGGCGGGGATGCCGGGCGGATCCAGAACGCGCAGTACTCCCTGGTGGACTACAACCGCGCAGGTGTGCCGCTCATCGAGATCGTGACCAAGCCCATCGTGGGTGCGGGGGAGCGGGCACCCGAGCTTGCTCGCGCGTACGTCGCGGCGATCCGCGAGATCGTGAAGAACCTCGGCATCTCGGACGCCCGCATGGAGCGCGGCAACGTGCGCTGCGACGCGAACGTGTCTCTGATGCCCAAGGGCGCCACGCAGTTCGGCACGCGCTCGGAGACGAAGAACGTGAACTCGCTGCGCGCCGTGGAGCGCACCGTGCGCTACGAGATCCAGCGCCACGCCGCCGTGCTCGCCGCGGGGGAGAAGGTCACGCAGGAGACCCGCTTCTGGCACGAGGACACCCGGTCCACGACCGCGGGGCGGCCCAAGTCGGACGCGGACGACTACCGCTATTTCCCCGAACCGGACCTGGTGCCCGTGGTGACCACGGCGGACTGGATCGAGGAACTGCGCGCGAGCCTTCCCGAGCCCCCCGCCGAGCGCCGCAAGCGGCTGAAGGCGGACTGGGGGTACACGGACGAGGAGTTCCGCGACGTCGTCAACGCGGGTGTGCTGGACGAGATCGAGCAGACCATTGCCGCGGGCGCCTCCGCCGCCGTGGCGCGCAAGTGGTGGATGGGTGAGATCGCCCGCCTCGCCAAGCAGCGCGAGGTCGAGATCGCGGACCTGCCCGTGACCCCGGCCCACGTGGTCGAACTCAACGGGTTGATCGACGGCGGCAAGATCAACGACAAGCTGGCCAAGAAGGTCCTCGGTTTCGTGGTCGAGGGTGAGGGCACCCCGGCGGAGATCGTGGAGTCCCGCGGGCTCGCGGTCGTCTCCGACGACGGCGCCCTCACCGCCGCCGTGGACGACGCCATGGCCCAGATGCCGGACGTGGTCGAGAAGATCAAGGGCGGCAAGGTCCAGGCCGTGGGCGCCCTGATCGGACCGGTCATGAAGGCCACGCGCGGCCAGGCGGACGCCGGACGCGTGCGCCAGATCATCCTGGGGAAGCTCGGCGTGCAGGGCTGACGCCCCCGTCACGAGCACGGAGAAGGCCGGTTCCGGGACCTTCACGGGTCTCGTGGAACCGGCCTTCTCTCGTGAACGTTCCGCCGCTCAGTCTTCCGTTTCCTCCGCGACCCGCCACTCCCGCAACCCGTTCGCCGTCGCCGAGTCTGTGTTGATGATCCCCGCGATGCGCTCGCGGATCTGCCGGTCCTCCTGGGGGGAGCGGCACACGCCGTTGGGCTGGTCCGAGGCCGTGGAGCACCACTGGAACCGGCCGTCCTGGGTGTTGGAGCTCGGTGCCCAGGCCAGGTCGCTGACCCGCCACCCGCCGTCGTCCCCGCGCGCGAACTGGAAGCGCGTGATCAGACCCTGGTTGTTGTTCTCGTACGCCGGGGAGGTTTCCGTGACGGTGTTGCCCAGTCCGTAGACGATCCACTTGCCGTTGTAGTGCTCGATGGGCTGCACGCTGTGCGAACCGTGACCGTACACGGCGTCGAACGCACCGGAATCAATCAGCGAGTGGGCCGTGGTTTTCTGGTAGGCGTCGGCGTCGTCCTGGTACTCGATGATCGAGTGCATGGCCGCGATCACCACGTCCGCGCCCTGCTGGCGCGCCTTCTTCGCCTGCGTCACGGCGCGGTCGATGTCCTGTCGCGCGGCCTGCGGCTCCTCGGCGGGGTCCCGCAGCCGGTCCACCTGCCAGTCGTGCTCCGCCCGCTGGCCGTTGAGACTGTTGGTCCCGGTGACCACGGCCACGGTCCCGGCCGGGGTCTCCAGCAGCATGGGCTCCTCGGACGCGCGCTCGGAAGTGTACGAGCCGGTGTGCTTGAGGCTCGCCTCGTCGAGGGTCGCCAAGGTCCGGTTCACGCCCTCGGTGCCGCGGTCCACGGTGTGATTGGTCGCGGACGTGCACGCGTCGTAACCCGTGTTCTTGGCCGCCACGGTGATCTCCGGCGGCACACTGAAGCTCGGGTAGTCCGAGTAGGGCCCACCCTTGGGCGCCACCGGGGTCTCCATTTCGCAGATGGCCACGTCGGCCTGGTCCAGGTACGGCTTCTGACCGGCCAGCAGTGGGTCGAAGTCGAAGTGTCTGCTTTCGTTCATGGCCGGGTCCACCGCGAAGTTGCGCCACAGGCCTTCGTGCAGCAGGAGATCACCGGTCATCGCCACGGTGAAGCACGCGTCCTCGGGACACTCCGGGCCCTTACCGGGCTCGCTCGTACGGGCCGTCTCGCTCGTCGCCCGGTTGGTGGCGGACGACGTCGCTGCGCCGGGATTCTGCCCCGCGTCCCCCTGGGCGTCCCCGCTTAAGGCCCCGCACCCGGAGACCAGCAACGCCACCCCGGTCAGTGCCGCGGCCCCGGCGATCCGCGGCGAGCGTGATCGCCGGGCGGCGCGGGATGAACGGGGTCGGAGGGGTAGGGGAGGCATGCTGCGATGCTATCGCACACGTCCGTGATATGAATCACCTCCGTTTAGGTCATAAAAATCTGACCAAATTCGTCGTAAACCCTTCCGTCCACCTTTTGGGGAGGTTAGGCTTTCCTAAGTTTTGCGAATCGGGTGCGATCGGGATGTTCTCGGCGGACCCGGTGGGATTGGTCACAACGGAAGCGGGGACGGTCGTGGGTCGAACTGACAACGGTGCACAGCTCGGGTACGTGGGCGTGTCGGAGCGAGTCGTGTCACTCGCGCACCGCATGCTCGCGGGCGCGGGCCGAGCGAACGTGGTCGCCTACCGCCTCGAGGGTCAACCTACACTGCCGTGCTTGGCGCACGGGTTCATGCCAAACGGCCGGATGGTCATGGCCGCGGCTCCTCACCCCGACGTCGCTGCGCTGACCCCGGCGGGGCAGACCGTGGACGTGCGCGTGGACATCGCCAAGTTCGCTCCGGACCCCTCCGTACGCATCGTGGCGGCCAGTGCACACTTCCTGGCGGGTCTTGAGTGGCTGACCCCGGGTGAGACCGACGAACTCCTCATGACGGGGGAGTTGCCGGAGCTCGTGGCGGCCGTGGCCGACACGGCCTCCGGGCGACTCGCGATCGTCTCCACGGCACGGGTCGTGGTTCATGACGGTTCCGGTGCCACGCCACTGAGCGTCGACCAGGTGCGGGCGTTCGGCCGCGAGCTCGGGGATTCCATTGCCGCGGTGAACACCGAAGTCGTGGCCCTGGACGCCGCGGTGTCCGTGGATCCATTCGATCTGGCCGGGATGTGCGATGCCGCGGAGAACGGATGGATCCCCGCCCACCTGCTGACGCGTAAGCCCTCGAGCGGCGGGTGCGCTCACACCCGGAATCGGGATTTCGTGGTGGACGTGGATCTCACCGGGGTCACGGTTCTGCGCGAGGGTTCGACCGCTACCAGCGTCTACTTCGTCCCGTTCAATCGTCCGACGTCGTCCGCGCAAGACCTCGCCGACAACCTCGCATCCCTGCTGGGCACCCCCGCCGCAGCGTGACGCCGCGCCGGTACCCCAGCGGCAGCGTCACGCCCCCAGGCTGTCCGGCGGTCGTGTGAACCTGCCGGGGCTCGATCATTCACTGCAGACACGAGAGGACCGTGAGTCGCATGACTCGCGGTCCTCTCGTGTCTGCAGTTGTTACCCGGTGAGCTCCGCGATCAGCGGGCTTCGTAGCTCGCGCAGTTGGCGTCCGCAGTGACCTCGATCGACGAGGCGGTGCACAATAGGTCCTTGTTGTGCACGCACTCGAGGCGCTGGCACGCGCCCACCTGGCCGTTGGCGGTGGGCAGGCCACCGCGGGCGTCGAGCGAGATGAACGTGGTGCACGAGGCCTCGGAGCCCTGGCCGCCCACCGTGATAGCGGGGGCGGTGCAGCCGTTGTCGTTGAAGGCGCAGCCGGTGGCGGTGCAAGCGGAAACAGCGGTGAGAGTGGCCATGATCTTCTCCTGTGATTCGGGTGGTGCTCTGATGGTCGGATGAACTGATATGGACACTACGGGTGTTTTTCGGGGCGCGCCAGTAAGTTGACCCTTATGGTAAAAGGTCGTTACCTAATTGGGGTTAGGTATGCCTGAGTTTGCTGAGGGTGCACTCACCAGAATAGGGAAACAATATTTGATCTAATGGTTCGAGTGAGCTTGAGACCCCGTCGTCGGCTCATCGCAGATGCGCGCGGGGCGTGTGTGCTCACTCACTGCGCGGTGGGGCTCAGAGTTTCCGGGGCCGCTCGAATTATCTCGACAATTTACAGGAGTAATCCCGACAATGAATATGCCGCGAATCCCGCGATAAATGCCATCAGGAAATTCTTGCTCACCGCGTTCACGATCACGGAAATCACCGCCGCGAGAATCAATCGGCTCAACTGCACCCCGGAATCGGCCTCCAGCAATGTATAGGCGACCAGGATCAACATGAGTCCCGCGGGGAGCAGGGTGAAGATCTCCCGCAGGTCCTCGCGATCGCGGAACCGATGGGCCAACAACACGGGGAACAGGCGCAACGAATAGGTCACGGCGGCGCACACGACGATGGCTGCGAGCATCTCAGGCGTCGCCTTCCGCGGTCTGGGACGAACGACCGTGCCGTGGGCGTTTGACGAGCACGACGCATAGCACCGCGTAGCACAGCATGGCACCGAGCAGGAACAGGTCGCGGGGCAGCAGCAGCCCCACCGCAATGGAGGCGAGGGCAGCGAGCACGATCATCACGCGCTGCGAGGCCGCGCTCAGGGCGCTCACGAACAACAGGGTGAACAACCCGGTCAGTGCGAAGTCGAAACCGTCGAACGATTCCGGGATGAGTCCGCTGGCCACGGCTCCGACCGCGGCACCGAAGACCCAGTAGAACTGGGAGATGCCCTGGATCAGCATGAGCTCGTGCTGCGTGGTGGGGCGCACGCCGCTGTTGATCAGCGCATAGGCCTCGTCAGTCAGGGCATAGGGGCCGTAGAACTTGGCGAAGGGCGAACGCAGCAGGTGGGTGGGATAGGAGAAGCCGTAGAAGATGTGTCGGCTGTTGACCAGCAGAGTGGTCACGGCGATCTGTAGCAGGCCCGCTCCCGCCGAGACCAATCCCACGAGCAGGAACTCGATCGAGCCCGCGAAGACCACGAGAGCCGTGAGGGGCGCCAGGTAGGGAGCGAACCCCAGCGAGACCGCATAGGCGCCGAAGGCCATCCCGAGCGGCAGGTATCCCATGGCCACGGGAACCGTGACGCGCACCGCCCACGCCAACGTCCCCTTGTCCGAACTCATGCGTTCCACTCCCATCCGCCACCGCTGCGCCACGTGGCCGAGGGCCACGTTAGTGGCTGGGGTGACACGTGGGCGCTTATGCGTGACCGGCACGTCTGTAATGTGACTCATATGACACCCCGTTATGAAACTCCCGAACAGCTCGTGGCCACCCCACGACTCACCGGATTGAGCGGACACCGGAACGGCCCGGTGATCGCCCTGCGGCAGGAACTGTCCTCAGACGGTAAGCGCTACGTCAAACACGCGTGGTCGGTACCCCGCCCGACCGACGGCGATCGTGCACCTGTCCCCCTGACCTCCGGCGATCACGGAGTCCAAGAGGTGTGCCCGGCGCCGTCGGGGGAGCTCTACTTCACGTCCGACCGACCCATGGACGGGGACCACGAGAAGCGCTCCCGGTTGTGGTTGCTCCCCGAACGGGGCGACGCCCGCATGGTGCTGGACATGCCCGAGGGCATCTCGGACCCCAAGCTGGGCGGGGACATGCTGTTCTTCCTCTCGGGCATGCACCCGAGTGCCAAGGGTGCGGCGGACGAGCTCGCCCGCAACCGTGAACTGCACGAATTGCGTGAGGAATCCGGGGCGAGTCCCATGCTCTACGACCGCGCGCCGTTCCGGTACTGGGACCACGACCTCCCAGCCGCCGAGACCGCCCTGTGGTTCGTGGACACCGCCGCGCTCGCCGAGTCCCGGGACGCGGGGGAGGCCGTGCGCCGCGTGGATCTGCCCGCCGGGCGGTTGACGCGCTACTCGGTCGCCCCGGACGGCACCTGGCTGATCGCACAGTTGACCGCGTGGTTGCCGGAGGGCTGGGAACGGTCCCAGCTGTGGCGGGTGCCGATCACGGCAGACGGCGCCGGTCAGGCCGAACTGTTCCGGGACGCCACCGAGGAGGACTGGTGGGAGCCCGGGCCCGTCTCCCCGGACGGCAGCCGGGTCGTCCTGGAGCGGGACGTCGTGTGGCGCGACGGCGTCAACCTGCAGATCTCGCTGTGGGTCCACGACTTGCGCACGGGTCGGGACACGGAAGTGGTGCCCACAGACGAATACTGGGCGGGGGAATCCCGGTGGATCGATGACGACTCCTTCGTGTGCACGTCCGACTATCAGGGCCGGGGGATCGTGCTGCGGGCCACGTGCCCGCGGGGCGGGGACTCCTCGATCGACGTCCTGGCCGGCGGTGCCGAGCAGCCGTGGACCTATTGCGCGGTCCACCCCGTGGGGGACGCGTTCTACGGTCTGCGGGCCACCTACGACCATCCCCTCGAGGTGGTGACGTGGTCCGGTCGGGAGTTCTGCGCCGAGCCCACCCGGATCGACGGTCTCGTACCCGACGACGCCGTCCCCGGCCGCCTGGAGGAGGTCACCACGACCGCCGAGGACGGGACGAGCATCCGCGCGTGGCTCGCGCTGCCCGAGGGGGAAGGAACCGAACACCCGTTGCTCGTGTTCGTTCACGGTGGGCCGTGGGCGTCCAACAACCAGTGGAGCTGGCGTTGGAATCCGTGGCCGTTCGTGGCCCGCGGTTATGCCGTGCTGTTCCCGGACCCGGCCATCTCCACGGGTTACGGACAGGCCATGATCGACCGGGGTCAGCAGGAGCTGGGCGGGGCGCCGTTCACGGACGTGATGGCCCTCGTGGAGGCCACGACGCAGCGGGCGGACATCGATGCCCAGCGCCAAGCCCTGCTGGGCGGTTCCTACGGCGGGTACATGGCCAACTGGGTGGCCACCCAGACGGCGGACCGGTTCCGGTGCATCGTGACCCACGCGTCCCTGTGGAACTTGGACTCCATGGGTGCCACCACGGACAACACCGAGTGGCGTGAGGCCATGGGCCCGGCCCAGGCCGCCGTGTACTCACCGCACCGGTTCGTGGACCGGATCCAGGTCCCCATGCTCGTGATCCACGGGGACAAGGACTACCGGGTCCCGATCTCCCAGGGCATCGAGCTGTGGTCCGATCTGCAGCTGCGCACCCGGGTGGAGGGCCACCGGTTCCTGTACTTCCCGGACGAGAACCACTGGATCCTCAAGCCGGCCAACTCGCGGGCGTGGTACGAGACCGTGCTCGCGTTCCTGGCCGAACACGTGCTGGGTGAGGAATGGCAGCGCCCCGAACTGCTCGGCTGAGCACACGGGAGACATGCATCACGTGTGCTCCGGGTGGTGGCGGAGGGGAGTAGAATCGCCACGATTCCCCTCTGCATCCACTCATGAAGAGAGACCTGTGCATGTCTGAAACCACCACCCAGCGCGCCGATCTGCGCAACGTGGCCATCGTGGCCCACGTTGACCACGGCAAGACCACCATCGTCGATGCCATGCTCCAGCAGACGAACGCGTTCTCCAGCCACGGAGAGGTCGAGGAACGAGTCATGGACTCGGGCGACCTGGAGCGGGAGAAGGGCATCACCATCCTGGCCAAGAACACCACGGTGTTCTACGACGGCCCCGCGGCCAACGGTGAGACCATCACGATCAACGTGATCGACACCCCGGGTCACGCCGACTTCGGTGGCGAGGTGGAGCGCGGTCTGTCCATGGTGGACGGCGTCGTGCTGCTCGTGGACGCCTCCGAGGGCCCGCTGCCCCAGACCCGGTTCGTGCTGCGCAAGGCCCTCGAGGCCAAGCTGCCCGTGATCGTCGTCGTCAACAAGGTGGACCGCCCGGACGCCCGGATCGACGAGGTCGTCTCCGACACCATGGACCTGCTGCTGGGCCTGGCCTCGGACATCGCCGAGGACCACCCGGACCTGGACCTGGACGCCGTCCTGGACGTGCCCGTGGTCTACGCCTCCGGCAAGGCCGGCCGTGCCTCCACCGACCAGCCCGGCAACGGCGAACTGCCGGACAATGAGGACCTCGAGCCGCTGTTCCGTACCATCATCGAGCACATCCCCGCGCCGTCCTACAACCCGGACGGCGTGCTGCAGGCGCACGTGACCAACCTGGACGCCTCCCCGTTCCTGGGTCGCCTGGCCCTGCTGCGCATCTTCAACGGGACGCTGAAGAAGGGCCAGACCGTGGCGTGGGCGCGTCACGACGGAACCCTCAAGAGCGTGCGCATCTCCGAACTGCTGGCCACCAAGGGCCTGGACCGGGTGCCCGCGGAGAGCGCCGGGCCCGGTGAGATCGTGGCCGTGGCCGGGATCGAGGACATCACCATCGGTGAGACCCTCACGGACCTCGAGAACCCCGAGCCGCTGCCGCTGATCACGGTGGACGATCCCGCGATCTCCATGACCATCGGGATCAACACGTCGCCCTTGGCCGGACGCGTCAAGGGGGCCAAGGTCACCGCGCGCCAGGTCAAGGACCGCCTGGACAAGGAGCTCATCGGTAACGTCTCGCTGCGCGTGCTGCCCACCCAGCGCCCGGACGCGTGGGAGGTGCAGGGCCGCGGTGAGCTGGCCCTGGCCATCCTCGTGGAGCAGATGCGCCGCGAGGGCTTCGAGATCACCGCGGGCAAACCACAGGTGGTCACCAGGACCGTGGACGGCAAGGTGCACGAGCCCTACGAGCACATGACGATCGATGCTCCGGACGAGTTCCTGGGTGCGATCACCCAGCTCATGGCCGCGCGTAAGGGCCGCATGGAGGGCATGAGCAACCACGGCACCGGGTGGGTGCGCATGGAGTTCAAGGTCCCCTCGCGCGGTCTGATCGGCTTCCGCACCAAGTTCCTCACGGAGACCCGAGGCGCGGGCATCGCGTCCTCCTACGCGGACGGCTACGAGCCGTGGGCCGGGGAGATCGAGTACCGCACCAACGGTTCTATGATCGCGGACCGCGCCGGTGTGGTCACCCCGTACGCCATGATCAACCTGCAGGAGCGCGGCTCGTTCTTCGTGGAGCCCACCTCCGAGGTCTACGAGGGCATGATCGTGGGTGAGAACTCCCGCGCGGACGACATGGACGTGAACATCACCAAGGAGAAGAAGCTCACCAACATGCGCTCGTCCACGGCGGACAGCTTCGAGAACCTCACGCCCCCGCGCAAGCTCACGCTCGAGGAGTCCCTCGAGTTCGCGCGCGAGGACGAGTGCGTGGAGGTCACCCCGGAGGCCATCCGCATCCGCAAGGTGGTCCTGGACGCCAACGAGCGCCTCAAGGTCGCCCGGCAGCGGGCGCGCGCCTGATCGTGGCCGATCCTCGATACCCGGGCGGGGGACACGCGACCGAGGGGGCGGTGGAGACACTGCTCCCCGGGGGCGTGGACTCCGCCCGGGCTCGTGTGTTGTGGGTGCACGCCCACCCGGACGACGAAGCCATCGTCACGGGCGTATCCATCGGGTACTACGGCGCGCTGGGCGCCACCACGGTGTTGCTGACCATGACGCGCGGCGAACGCGGTGAGGTTATCCCGCCCGCCCTGCGTCATCTCGAGGTGGGCCAACCCGGGTGCCCGGACACCGACGGCACTGCGCTGGGGCTCTACCGCGTGGGTGAGCTCGACGCCGCCGCGGCCGCCATGGGGCTCGCGGACCGGTTCTTCGCGGGGGAGCCCCCCGCCCACGATCCCGCCGAGGGTTTCGCCAACGGCGCGGACAAGTACGTGGATTCCGGGATGAGCTGGGGGCCCGACGGTCGCCCGCAGCCCGCCGAGGACGTCTCACCCGCAGCGCTCACGGCGGCGGATCCGCAGGAGGCCGCCGCCCACGTGGCCGCAGCTATCCGTGCGGTGCGTCCCCACGCCGTGATCACCTACGACGACGACGGCGGGTACGGTCACCCGGACCACGTGGCCACGCACGGGGTCACGCTGCGCGCCGTGGACCTCGCAGCGTCAGCACCGGACACCGCCCACGACGCGTGGGATGTCCCCCTGACGTGGGGGATCGAGAGCGACGTGAACCCCTCGGACGAACGGCCGCAAGCGGCGATCCACGGTGATCTGGCGGTGAAGCGCGCCGCAATGGCGGCGCACGCCACACAGATCACCCTGGGCGAGGACCCGCAGGGCACCACGTACGAGCTATCCAACGGCGTGCCGCAGACCCTCAGCGCCACCGAGACGTTCCGCCTGTTACGCCGGGGCGGACAATGAGCGCGTCCGGACTGCGCCGCACCGCCCCGTGGGAGAGCGCCCCGGCCGTGCAGACCGCCGGCGACCACGCGCCCGGGGGAGCCGAGAAGCAACGGCCGGGAGCGGCGTCGTCGTTGGTGACGGCACTGCTCACGGGACTCGTGGCGGGAGCGGTGGCCACGGCCATGCACGCCAACATCTGGTACCTGGACGGCTGGTGGCTCCCGTGGGGGCTCGTATTCTCCGGGGCGCTGCTGCTGTGCGCGAGCGTGTGGTGCGGTACCGCGACCCGGCGCGTGTGGGCGGCTGCCGTCCCAGGGCTCGTGACGTACGTGATCGCCTGGACCACCGCGTACCTGCGAGAGGGCTCGGCGCTCGTGGTCACCACGTGGGCCGAGCCCGTGGGGATCGTGGGGTTGCTGTGGTTCGCCGTGATCTTCGTGGCGGTCATGGCCTCCGTGATTGTTACGGGGCATTGGCTGGTGCGCTCGCGGGCGCGGTAGCCTCGAATGCCCGCCGCTAGAATGGTCGAGGACTTGGGAACAGAAGGAGAGGTTCGTCAACCGTGACTTACGTAATTGCGCAGCCGTGCGTGGATGTCAAGGACAAGGCCTGCGTGGAGGAATGTCCCGTGGACTGCATCTACGAGGGCGAGCGATCCCTGTACATCCACCCGGACGAGTGTGTGGACTGCGGTGCGTGCGAACCGGTGTGCCCCGTGGAGGCCATCTACTACGAGGACGACACCCCCGAGGAATGGGCCGAGTACTACAAGGCGAACGTGGAGTTCTTCGACGATCTGGGCTCTCCGGGTGGAGCTGCCAAGCTCGGCAACACCCACAAGGACCACCCCATGATCGCGGAACTGCCCCCGCAGAACCAGGACTGATCCGGTGAGCGTGGCCCGCGGATTCGGTCTGAACCTGCCCGACTACCCCTGGAACTCCCTCGCGCCGTACCGCCGGACCGCGCAGGAGCACCCGGATGGTGTGGTGGACCTGTCCATCGGGACCCCGGTGGACCCCACGCCGCTCGTGATCCAGGATGCGCTCGCCGCCGCCGCGGACGCCCCCGGGTATCCCACGACGCACGGGACCCCCGCGCTGCGGGAGGCCGTGGCCGCGTGGTTCGCCGATCGTCGCGGTGTGCCCGATCTGGACCCGGACGCCGTGATGCCCACGGTGGGGTCCAAGGAACTCGTCGCGTGGCTGCCGCTGTTGCTGGGTCTGGGCCCGGGCGACGTCGTAGTGCGTCCCGTGGTCGCCTACCCCACGTACGACATCGGGGCGCAGATCGCCGGCGCCGAGGCCGTGGCCGCGGACTCGCTGGACGAGCTCGAGCCCTCGGTGCGCGAGCGCGTGCGCATGGTGTGGGTCAACTCGCCGGGCAATCCCACGGGCATCGTGCGGGACGCGCAGAGTCTCAAGCGGCTCGTGGACCAGGCCCGCTCGCAGGGGGCCGTGGTGGTCTCCGACGAATGCTACGCCGAGCTCGGCTGGGGTCAGTGGGATCCCGCACGCGGTGGCGAACCCGTGCCGTCCGTCCTGGACCCGCGCGTGAGCGGCGGGGACACGTCCCTGCTGTTCAGCGCGTACTCGCTGTCCAAGCAGTCGAACCTCGCGGGCTACCGCGCGGCGTTCCTCACGGGTGACCCCGCGCTGATGCCCTCGCTCATCAACTCGCGCAAGCATGCCGGGATGATCGTGCCCTATCCCGTGCAGGAAGCCATGCGTGTGGCCCTGGGGGACACCGCGCACGTGACGGCGCAGAAGAACCTCTACCGGCAGCGGCGCGAGGCACTCAAGCCCGCCGTGGAGGCCTTCGGGCTCACGATCGAGCATTCCGAGGCCGGCTTGTACCTGTGGGCCACCGCCGGTGAGGACACGTGGGACACCGTGGAACGCTTCGCCCGCGTGGGCATCGTGGTGGGCCCCGGGACCTTCTACGGGGACGCCGGGCACGGCTACGTGCGGCTGTCCCTGACCGCGAGCGACGAGCGCATGGCGGCCGCCGTGCAACGGCTCTCAGGCGCCGTCTGAGCCCGCCGCACACGGGTGGGCAAGTGGAATCCCGATCACACCAACGGGTAGGTTGGTGGGGAATGACATCGTGTTCCCGCCCGGTGCGCACCGACCCGAACCGCCACGACGGCGTGGGGGTGAACCGCACCGCGAACCCGTCGTGGAACACCTAGCGAACCGTGAAGGACACATCATGGCAGAGGCCAAGAAGTCCACCGACAAGGTGGAGCTGAACTACGAGAAGGGCAAGTCCCTCGAGCTCCCCGTACTGGAGGTGACCGAGGGCAACAAGGGCTACGGCGTGGGTTCCCTGCTCAAGGAGACCGGCAACGTCAGCTTCGACCCCGGGTTCGTGAACACCGCGAACACGCGCTCCACGGTGACCTACATCGATGGCGCCCAGGGCATCCTGCGCTACCGCGGCTACCCCATCGAGGAGCTTGCGGAGCACTCCAACTTCCTGGAGACCGCCTACCTGCTGATCTACGGCGAGCTTCCCACGCGTGAGCAGTACGAGGACTTCCAGCACCGCATCACCACGCACACCATGGTGCACGAGGACATCAAGATGTTCTTCAACGGCTTCCCCCGCTCCGCGCACCCCATGCCCGTGCTGTCCTCGGCCGTGTCCGCGCTGTCCACCTTCTACTCGGACTCCCTGGACCCGTTCAACAAGGAGCACGTGGAGATCTCCACCATCCGCCTGCTCGCAAAGGTCCCCACTCTGGCCGCGTACGCGTACAAGAAGTCCGTGGGCGAGCCGCAGCTGTACCCCCACAACAACCTCAACTACGCGGAGAACTTCCTGCGCATGTGCTTCGGTGTGCCCGCCGAGGACTACGAGGTGGACCCGGTGGTCGCCAAGACCCTGGACATCCTGTTCATGCTGCACGCGGACCACGAGCAGAACTGCTCCACCTCCACGGTGCGCCTGGTGGGTTCCTCCCACGCCAACATGTTCGCGTCCGTCTCCGCGGGCATCAACGCCCTCTACGGCCCGCTGCACGGCGGTGCCAATGAGGCCGTGCTGGCCATGCTGGACCAGATCCAGAACCGTGGGCTCTCCGCGGACGAGTTCATGGAGAAGGTCAAGAACAAGGAGGACGGCGTCCGCCTCATGGGGTTCGGGCACCGTGTCTACAAGAACTACGATCCCCGTGCCCGCATCATCAAGGGCTACGCGCACGACGTCCTGGCCAAGATGGGCGGCAACAACGAGCTGCTGGACCTGGCCATCGGCCTGGAGGAGAAGGCCCTCGCGGACGACTACTTCGTGGAGCGCAAGCTCTACCCGAACGTGGACTTCTACACGGGCTTGATCTACAAGGCCATGGGCTTCCCCGAGAAGATGTTCACCGTGCTCTTCGCGATCGGCCGCCTGCCCGGCTGGATCGCGCAGTGGCGCGAGATGATCGAGGACCCCGAGACCAAGATCGGCCGCCCCCGCCAGCTCTACGTGGGCGAGGGTGAACGCCACTACCCGACCGCCAACTGAGTTCCCCGGTCAAACCGACGAGCCCCGATCACCGTTCGGTGATCGGGGCTCGTTCGTCGGTGCGGGCACGACGCCGCCGCTCAGCTCAGCCGTCGTAACCGTTCGGGTTGTTCTTCTGCCAGTTCCAGTGGTCCCGGCACATGGTGTCGATGTCCCGGTCCGCGGACCAGCCCAGCTCGGCGAGGGCGGAGGAGGGATCGGCGTAGGACACAGCGGCGTCGCCGGGGCGGCGCGGGGCGATCTCGTAGGGGATCTCCCGGCCCGAGGCCTTCTGGAATGCCTCGCGGACCTCCAGCACGGAGTAGCCGCGGCCGGTGCCCAGGTTCCACACGTGCACGCCGTGGTCCCGGCTGATCCGGTCCAGGGCACGTAGGTGTCCGTCCGCGAGGTCCACCACGTGGATGTAGTCGCGCACGCCGGTGCCGTCCGGGGTGGGGTAGTCGTCGCCGAAGACCATGAGCTTCTCGCGGCGGCCCACGGCCACCTGCGCGACGAACGGCATGAGGTTGTTGGGGATCCCCGAGGGGTCCTCACCGATCCGCCCGGACTCGTGCGCGCCCACGGGGTTGAAGTAGCGCAGCAGGGCCACGGACCAGCGGTCATCGGAGGCCGCAAGGTCCGCGAGCATGTCCTCGATGTGTTCCTTGGTACGACCGTACGGGTTCTGCGCGTCCATAGAGAGCTTCTCGGTGAGCGGCATGGTCTCCGGGGCGCCGTACACGGTGGCCGAGGACGAGAACACGATACTGCGGCACCCGTTCTCCTCCATGGCCCACAACAGGTTCACGGTCCCGCTGACGTTGTTCGTGTAGTACCACAGCGGCTTCTGCGCCGATTCCCCCACGGCCTTGAGCCCCGCGAAGTGGATCACGGCGTCCGGGCGGTGCTGCGCGAACACACGGTCCAGACCCTCGCGGTCCAGCAGGTCCACCTCTTCGAACGCCGCGACGTCGCGTCCGGCGAGTTCCGCCACCCGCTCGAGCGACGTCTTGGACGAATTGGACAGGTTGTCCAGGACGACGACGTCGTGCCCCGCCTCGAGCAGCGCCAGAACCGTGTGCGAGCCGATGTACCCGGTTCCCCCGGTGACAAGAATCTTCATGGTCCCCACCCTATCCAGTGGACCTCACGAAAACGCGCGGCCGGGCCCGCGAGCTGCGGGACCCGGCCGAGCGGCGTCGTCGTCGCGATCCGTGGACGCGCGACGGCGGGGATCAATTGGCGTGCAGTGCGGCGTTGAGCTCCACCGTGCTGCCCTGGCGGGGCAGCGCCTCCACGGCGCCGTTGGTGGAGTTGCGGCGGAACAGCAGGTTGTTCACGCCGGAGAGCTCGGACGCCTTGACCACGCGGGGTTCGGCGCCGCCCTCGATGAGGCTCACGCGGGTACCGGCGGTGACATACAGGCCGGCCTCGACGACGCAGTCGTCACCCAGGGAGATGCCCACGCCCGCGTTGGCGCCCAGCAGGCAGCGCTGGCCCAGCGTGATCCGCTGCTTGCCGCCGCCGGACAGCGTGCCCATGATGGATGCGCCGCCGCCCACGTCCGTGTGGTCGTGGACCACGACGCCGGCGGAGATCCGGCCCTCAACCATGGCCTCGCCGAGCGTGCCGGCGTTGAAGTTCACGAACCCCTCGTGCATCACGGTGGTGCCCTCGCCCAGGTAGGCACCGAGGCGCACGCGGTCCGCGTCACCGATGCGCACACCGGAGGGCACCACGTAATCGACCATGCGCGGGAACTTGTCCACGCCAAGCACGGTCACGGTCCCGCTGGCGCGCAGGCGCAGCAGGGAGCGGGTCAGTTCCTCCGCGAGCACGGGACCGCGGCTGGTCCACGCCACGTTCGCGAGCTTGCCGAAGACGCCGTCCAGGTTGAGGGTGTTGGGCCGCACCAAGCGGTGGGACAGCAGGTGCAGGCGCAGGTAGGCGTCCGCGGCGTCCTGGGGTGCCTCGTCCAGGTTGATCACGGTGGTCACGATCTCGGAGCGCACGTTGCGATCCGGGTCCGTGGTGGCGGCCACGCGCAGATCCGCCTCGTAGCTCGTATCCGGGTTGGCGCTCAGGCTCGGCGCAGGGTAGAAGACGTCCAGCACGGTCCCCTCCCGCTCGCCGGAGTCCACCACGGTGGCCAGCCCCACTCCGGAGGCGATACGGGAATTCTCGGTGCTCTCGCTCGTTGAAGTCATGGGCCCATCCTAAAAGATGCCCCGTGACCCGGTGGTAGATGACCCGACCCGCGCGGCTCGTCAATGAGGCCCCGCGGCAGCCGACCGCGATGCCCACTGCGGGGCGCAGGGGCAAACTGTAGGCTGGCACGCATGAGTTCAGACGCTTCCGTGACCCTCGACCTCACCATGGATCCCGCGGATCTGACCGCCGCGCTCGTGGACGTGGAGTCCGTGTCCGATCACGAGGGCCCCCTGGCCGACGCCGTCGAAACAGCCCTGCGCGCTCTGCCCCATCTCAGTGTCCACCGGGACGGGGACACCGTGATCGCCCGCACGGACCGCGGCCGAGACGAACGCGTGATCCTCGCCGGCCACCTGGACACCGTGCCCCTGCCCACCGTGGAGGGATCGCTGGGCGGAGTCCCGGCCACGCGGCGTCGGGAAGCGGACGGGGACGTGATCTACGGCCGCGGCACCACCGACATGAAGGGCGGTGTGGCCGTCCAACTGGTGCTCGCGCACGAACTCACCGAGCCCAACCGGGACGTCACCTACGTGTTCTACGACCATGAAGAGGTCTCGAGCGATGCGAGCGGGCTGGGCCGCGTGATGCGCAACAGCCCCGAACTGCTCGAGGCGGACTTCGCGGTGCTGCTCGAACCGACCAACGGGACCGTGGAGGGCGGGTGCAACGGCACCATGCGTTTCCGGATCACGACCCACGGCAAGGCCGCCCACTCCGGGCGCTCGTGGATCGGGGAGAACGCGATCCACAAGCAGGCGGACGTCCTGGCCCGGTTGAGCGCGTACGAGGCGCGCACCGTGACCGTGGAGGGCCTCGACTACCGTGAAGGGCTCAATGCGATCCGGATCGGCGGGGGAGTCGCGGGCAACGTGATCCCGGACACCGCGTGGGTCGAGGTCAACTACCGCTTCGCCCCGGACAAGTCCCTCGAGCAGGCACAGGACCACATGCGCGAGGTCTTCACCGGGTACGAGCTCGAGTGGCAGGACCTCTCGCCGGCGGCCCGTCCCGGGCTGGACCGGCCCTCCGCCGCGCAGTTCGTGGCCGCCGTGGGGCGGGAGCCCATGCCCAAGTACGGCTGGACCGACGTCGCCCGCTTCTCGGAGGCCGGGGTGCCTGCCGTGAACTTCGGCCCCGGGGACGCCCTGCTCGCCCACACCGACGACGAGCACGTGTTCGACGACGCCGTCCGGGCCTGCCACCGTGCGCTCGCGTCCTGGTTGTCCTGAGCGCGGGGTGATCGGGTATCCGATCCGAGGCGGGGGAGGTTGGCTCGAGTACTCACCGCGTTGCATGCCGCAGGGGAGTTCTGCGGCGTCGTGCAGCACGAGAACGTAGCCTGGTGGGCATGCACACCCCTGAGACACCGCACGAACGTTCCCTACCCCCCGAGCGTCACAAGGGGCCGGTGGTGCTGCGCCGCAAACAGCTGCATCGGCGCACGTCCGACCAGCGTTTCCTGGACCAGCGCCCCGCCGAACCGGACGACTTCACCCGCACCGACCCGTGGCGCGTCCTGCGGATCCAGGCGGAGTTCGTTGAAGGCTTCGACGCACTCGCGAACCTGGGCCCCGCCGTCTCGGTCTTCGGGTCGGCGCGCACCGCGCCGGGGCACCCGGAGTACGAGCTCGCGCGCGAGCTGGGACGGGAAATCGGCAAGGCCGGCTACGCCGTGGTCACGGGCGGCGGCCCCGGTGTGATGGAGGCCGCGAACAGGGGAGCGGTGGACGTGGGCGCGCACTCGGTAGGGATCGGCATCGAGCTGCCCCACGAACAGCGCCTCAATGACTGGGTGGACCTGGGCATCAACTTCCGCTACTTCTTCGCCCGTAAGACCATGTTCGTGAAGTACAGCCAGGGCTTCGTGGCGCTGCCGGGCGGCTTCGGTACGCTCGACGAACTCTTCGAGGCACTGACCCTCGTGCAGACGGGCAAGATCACGCGTTTCCCGGTGATCCTGGTGGGCACGGACTACTGGGGCCCGTTGCTGGACTGGATCACCACCACGCTGGTGGCCGACGGCAAGGTCTCCACCGCGGACCTCGAACTGTTCCGGGTCACGGACAGCGTGGCCGAGGTCGTGGAGATCCTCACCGCGGTCCACGCCGACGACGACGGCATCCCGGTCTCCGGCCCCGCCCCGGGTGCCTCTCCCGCCCCGGGCAAGGCAGCGGTCGACGCCGCGGCGCCCGGTTCCGGGGGCGACGACGCCGCTCCCGCGGATGGCGCGCGTGGTTCCGTGCGCGGCGACACCGACCCTGGCACCGCAATACCCCGTTCCAGGGGCGACGACGCTCGCGCCCCCGGTTCCGGCGCGTGAGTTCCACGGCGGTGGCGGACCCCGCGCGCAGCGCGCACGACTCCCGTGCGGGGAGGATGCGTCGACTGTGGGCGGCGGCTCCGTGGTGGCTCGCCGTGCTCGTGGTCTACGGGGTGTCGCGGGTCTGGGGCTGGGCGGTGTTCACGGTCGTGGGTGCCCAACAGGGTCCCGGGCCGTGGGGCAACGGCGCCCTGGGTTACCTGGATTTCGTGAACACGTGGGACGCCGACTGGTACCACACCATCTTCCGGGAGGGGTATCCGTTCCAGGTGCCCCGGGACTCGCTGGGCACGGTGTCCGAGAACGCGTGGGCGTTCTACCCCGTGTTCCCGCTGCTCGTGCGCGGCATCGACGCACTGACCGGGACCGGGTGGGCCGTCACGGCCGCCACGGTGTCCCTCGTGGCCGGTTTCGGTGCGGCCCTGGTGTTCTACCGACTGGTGTGCCAAGCACCCGTGATGGCCGGGCCCCGCACTCCCGGGGGCGTCTCACGCCCGGCACTGTGGGCCGTGGCGGTGTTCGCGTTCAACCCCGTGGCACCCGTGCTGCAGACCCCGTACGCCGAGGCGCTGAGCATGCTGTTCTTGCTGAGCGCCATGTTGTGCGTCGTGCGGGACCGGCCCGTGTGGGTCACCGTGTTCGTGGTGGCGCAGGCACTGACCCGACCCACCGGCGTGGCCCTGGCCGCGGCGCTGGGGGTGTGGTGGTTGTGGCGCAGCGTGGGGGACGTGCTCGCGCGACGTCGGGCGTGGTACCGGTGCCTGGACCGCTGGCTCGTGGTGGCGCTGATCGCGTGCGCTGCCGCCCTCGCGTGGCCGGCCATCGCGTGGGTCGTCACGCGGGAGCCCATGGCCTACACCGAGACGGAGGCCGCCTGGCGCGGGAGCCAGCACGTGATCCCCGTGTTGCCGTGGTTCCGCGAGGCCACCGATCTGCTGGGCCCGATCGCCGGACTCGTCGCTCCCGTGGTGCTCGTGGCGACGGTCGTGATGCTGTTGCGTTCGGACATGGTCAAGCGGGCCCTGCCGTTCTTTGTCCGTGTGTGGATCGCGGCCTACGGGTGCTATCTGCTGCTCGTGCTCAACCCGCAGAGCTCCACGTTCCGGTTGCTGTTGCCGTGGGCGCCGCTCGCCGCCGCCCTGGTGCACGTGAGCGACTCGCGCGCCTATCGGGTGCTGCTCGTGATCTTCGGGGCAGTGCTGCAGATCGTGTGGGTCGGGTGGCTGTGGCACTGGAAGCAACTACCCGGCGGTGGCGACTACCCGCCGTGACCCCGCGCGGCGGCCCTTGCCGCAGGCGCTGTCCACACACGCGCTGCGCGCTATGGCACAGATGGTTCCGAGCGCTCCCGCGTCGTGTGCCGGGTCACGGTACTGGCTGAGCGTTCGATAAGATAGCGAGCGTAAGTACTCACGAAGAGGAGCTCATAAATGGCGGCCATGAAGCCGAGGACGGGTGACGGACCCATGGAGGTCACCAAAGAAGGACGCAGTCTGATCATGCGGGTCCCCCTGGAAGGCGGAGGGCGTCTGGTGGTGGAACTCAAGTCGGACGAGGCCGCGGAATTGCGCGAGTGCTTGGCTTCGGTGACGCAGTAGCACCGACACCCCCCACGCCCGTGTCGCGGGGGCCCCTCACATCGAGTGGGGGGCCCGCGCGGCGTTCGGGGCTCAGAACGCCCAGTGGCTCCCGAGGGTGAGCCCCGCGGCCACGGCGAGCAGGCTCCACAGGACGGTTCCGAGCACCGACACCACCGCGGCCCCGGCACGTTGTTCTCGCGCGAGCCGTACGGCGTCCACCATGGCCGTGGAGAACGTCGTGTAGCCACCGCACAGCCCGGTGCCCAGGGCGAGCGTCCACACGGGTCCCAGAACCGCGCTCAGTCCGGTGACCACACCGAGCACGAACGACCCCGTCACGTTGATCAGCAGTGTGGCCGCGGGGAAGGTGGGAGCCCACCGGGCGGTGATCCCGCGGTCCACGAGGAAACGCAGGACCGCTCCCACGGCGCCGCCCAGGGCCACGGCGGGCGCCGCGATCACCGCGCCGCTCCCGCGGTGGGCGTGCCGCGGCGTCGTCCCCGGAGCCAGGCGCCCACCGCGAGACCCGCGGCCGCGGCGGCCAGCCCCGCGACGAGCATCAGCACCGCGTCACCGAACGCGGCCGCGCTCGCCCCGGAGCGCACGCGCTCCCACAGCTCCAGTGCGAAGGTCGAGTAGGTGGTGAACCCGCCGAGAAGTCCGGTGCCGAGCAGCATGCGCGCGGTGTGGGCACCACGGCGCTCGCGGCCGGGGCGGGTGAGCGCTTCGAGCAGCAGCCCGAGCAGGAAGGCGCCGGAGGCATTGACCGCGAACGTGGCCCACGACCACCCGGATCCTGCCGGAAGCACGAGGGTCACCCACCAGCGGGCCAGACTCCCCGCGGCGCCGCCGAGGGCCACGAGTCCGGCGTCCTTGAACAGGGAGCCGCTCACAGCCGGACGGCCAGCAGTACACCCGTTCCCGTGGGCACCACGGCCGTGGACAACCGCGGTTCGTCCCGCAGGGTGCGCACGACGTCGCGCATGATCACGGTCTCCTCCTGGCGCTGCGCGGGCTGGGGGACTAGGTCCTGGTGCAGGGCGTCGTTGACCACGAGCATCCCGCCGTGACGCAGCAACCGGGCGCCCTCGATGACGTACTCGGCGGTGTTGACCACGTCCGCGTCGATGAACACCATGTCGTACGCGTTCTCGGTGAGCCGCGGCAGCACCAGGGAGGCCGCACCGGAGATCGTGCGGGTGCGTTTGGTTTCGAAACCGGCCTCGCGGAACGTGTCCCGCGCGGCGCGCAGGGCCCGGATGTCGGTGTCGATGGTCGTGAGGACGGACTCGGACGGCATCCCGCGCAGCAGCGCGAGCCCCGAGACGCCCGCACCGGTGCCCACTTCCACCACGGTCGCGGGGCGGGACGACGACGCCAGGACGGTCAGCAGCGCCGCGGTGGCCGGGGTCACGGGGTCCAAGCGCAGGGCCAGGGAGCGCTCGCGCGCACGGAAAGCGGTTTCGTCCTCCGTGGCGTAGGCCTCGCAATAGGCCCAGCTCGTGGTTTTATCCGTGCTCATGGACGCGGCGTGCCCTTCACTGCTGTGTGTGCCCGGATCCCCGCGGACCCAGCGCTTCGACGTGGCGGGCCCGGCGTCATGTCCGGGCTCACGGTGCTTCAGCTTATCGCGGTCTGAGGGCACCGCCGGGAACGCCCGGTCGGTGTCCAGATCGCTGTCAGAATCCTGCCGCACAATGGGGGCGTCGAACGCGGCCGCCGCAGGGCGGTCGCAGCAGGGGACGAACAGGGAGGGGGACGGGGTGTCCACACGGGTCGCGGGTCGCAGCAGGGTGCGCCGGCCCTGGCGTCGGCCGAGTCGGCGGGCCGTGGGTCTCATGACCGCCTTCGCGGCCTGCGTGTGCGTCGCCCTGCTGACCACCGCCGTGTGGAGCGTGGGCAAGCAGGTGCAGCAGCGCCAGAGCGCGGACGCTCGGTCGGAGGCCACGTGGTCACCCGGTCCCCGGGGAATGGTAGACACCACCTCGGAGGCCGACATCCAGAGCCTGCGCGCCCGGGGGTGGGCCGTTCCGGGTCTGGCCGCGAAGGGGTACTCGGTCGCGGACATCCAACAGTCGCAGGTGGGGGGCCAGCCCGTCGTGACGGTGGCCCTGCACAACGATCACGGCTCGGTGACCATCGTGGAGCAGCGCGGTGACATCAATCCCGACAACCCCATGGACGGCATCACCGGGCTCCCCGTGGGCACCGAGGGCATGCACCGGTCGGTGCTCGACGGCGCGCGGTTGTGGGTGGACCGCTCCCAACCATGGCGCGCGGTGATGGTGCGCCCGGACGCCGTGTACACCCTCACATCGGACACCGCACCGGCCACCCTGGCCCAGACCGTGAGCGCAGTCGTGGCGGAGGACCGGGGACGGGTCAGCCTGCCCTCGCAGAAGGACGAGAGTTTCGGGGCCACGGTCGCGGACGGACTCAAAGAAATTTTCGGTTAAGGACCGCCCCCACCGGGGCGTTCCACGACGTTGATAGGCTCAGCGGGTGTTCGGGATTTCAGGCGGGGAAGCCATCATCATTCTCATCGTGGCCCTGGTGATCATCGGGCCCGAGCGGTTGCCCGAGTACGCCGAGAAGTTCAAGGACATGGTCAAGTCCATCCGGCGCTACGCCACGGGTGCCACGGACGATCTCAAGGAGACTCTCGGCCCGGAATTCTCGGACCTCGACTGGCGCAAGCTCGACCCCCGGCAGTACGACCCGCGCGTGATCGTGCGTGAAGCGCTGCTCGAGGACGACGAGGAACAGAACCGCCACCAGTACGAGGCCTCCACCGTGGCCGCACCCACGGTGCGACGGCTCGCACGAGGCGAACGCGCCCCGTTCGACACCGAGGCCACGTGAGCCGTCGAGCGCGGCGTGAGCAACCGGCCGCCGCGCTATCGGCCGCGCGCCGCGTGAGCTGACAGCCGTCCCGTCATCAGACCGACGCCGCGCGGAGGTCGACGCCGCGTGAACAGACGGGTAGGTGCCGGGCGAGCGGGAAGCGGGCCGTGCGGCGGCGTCGTCCCGAGGGAGATCGCTCAACCGCGCGGCGTGACGCCCAGATTCTTACCGGCCAGCCCGCGGCCCTGCTGATCCAGGGCGCGCGCGACGGCCCACAGCTGCTCGGCGGCGGGGGAGTTCGGCCGATCCCATACCGCGGGCACGCCGCGGTCCGAGGCCTCCCGCACGGTGACGTCCAGGGGGACGCTGCCGAGCAGGGGGACGGGGTAGCCCAGGCGCTCGGACAGCGAGCTCGCGATCGTCTCGCCACCGCCCGCTCCGAAGACCTCCATGCGCGTGCCGTCCGGCATGACCATCGCGGACATGTTCTCGACGACGCCCGTAACCTTCTGCTCGGTCTGCTCGGCGAGCGTCCCCGAACGCTGGGCCACGCTCACGGCGGCGTGCTGGGGCGTGGAGACCACGACCACGCCCGAGCGGGGCAGCAGCTGACCCACCGAGATCGCGATGTCCCCCGTGCCCGGGGGCAGGTCCAGGAGCAGGTGGTCCAGGTCCCCGAAGTGCACGTCCGTGAGGAACTGCTCCACCGCGCGGTGCAGCATGGGGCCGCGCCACGCCACGGGCTGGGCGGGATCCACGAACATCCCGATCGAGATCACCTTGAGCACCCCGCGCGAGCGGTGACCGGCCCCAGCCGCGCTGTCCTCGGGCCGGCGGTCCGCACCCTTCGGGACCTCCACGACGGGCGGCAGGATCATGTCCCCCACGCGCGTGGGTGGTTGCGCGATCCCCAGCAGACCGGGTACTGAGAAGCCGTGGATGTCCGCGTCCACGATGCCCACGGTGCGTCCCATCGCGGCCAGCGCGGCGGCGATGTTCACCGTCACGCTGGACTTTCCCACCCCGCCCTTGCCGCTCGTGATTGCGTGCACGCGCGTGAGTGAATGCGGGTCCGCGAACGGGTTGGTGCGGTGGTGCCCGAGTTTCTCCTGCAGTTCCTGGCGCTGCGCCGGGGTCATCACACCCACGTCCACGGCGACGTCGCGGACGTCCGGGAGCTCGTTCAGGGCGGCACGGAGATCCGCTTCGATCGTGGTGCGCATGGGGCACCCGGAGACCGTGAGCAGCACGGTCACGCGTGCCGTCCCGCCTTCGAGGACGGCCTCGGGGATCATCCCGAGCTCGGTCACCGGGCGGCGCAGCTCGGGGTCGATCACGCCGTCCAGGGCTGCGCGCAGTCGGGGATCGATGGTGCTCCCGTTCACTGATGCGGTCCTTCCTGCTCGGGGTCCTCGAGCTCGATCTTCTTCGCGCGCGGGGCCCTGGTGGAGCCGTCGGACTTCTTGCCCTCGGACTTCTTGGTCTTGGACTTGGTGGCCTGGGACTGCGCGGCGGCCTGATCGGCGGCGCGGCGGTCCTGGTCCTCGAGGATCTCCTCGAGCAGCCCGCGCAACTCGGAGCGGACGTAGTCGCGGGTCGCGACCTCGCGCAACGCAATGCGCAGGGACGCGATCTCCCGGGTGAGGTACTCGGTGTCCGCGAGGTTCTGTTGCCCGCGTTTACGGTCCTCCTCGGCGACCACGCGGTCACGGTCGTCCTGCCGGTTCTGCGCGAGCAGCAACAAGGGAGCGGCGTAGGAGGCCTGCAGCGAGAGCATCAGTGTCAGCAGCGTGAAGTTCAACGCGCGCGGATCGAACTGCATGCTCTCGGGCGCCAGGGTGTTCCACGCCAACCACACCGTGACGAACACGGTCATCCACAGCAGGAACTGGGGCGTGCCCATCCAGCGGGCGAAGGACTCCGTGAGCCGCCCGAAGGCGTCCGGGTTGGGGCGGAAGCGGGTCAGGTACCCCGGGCGTTTCTCGCGCGGTTGGTCCAGGGGGCCGGGCGAATACTGCGAGGACGCGCTGCGCCGGGGATTACTCATACCGCTTACCCACCTTCCGGACCGGGGTTCCGTCGTCGTACGTGCGCCAGTCCTCGGGCAGCAGGGCGTCCAGGACGTCGTCGATCGTGACCGCACCCACGAGCCGGTCCTGGTCGTTGACGACCGGCAGGATCGTGAGGTCGTACGTGGCCAGTTCGCGAGCGACGTCGGCTAAGGACGCCTGGTCCGAGACGGGCTCGATGGACCGATCGATTAGGTTACCAATCGCCTCGGGCGGCGGGTAACGCAGCAGTCGCTGCGTGTGCACGAGACCCAGGTACTTACCCGTGGGGGTCTCGAGCGGCGGGCGGCACACGAGCACCGCGGATGCCGCGGCCGGGATGACCTCCTCCTGGCGGATGTGCGCGAGCGCTTCCGCCACGGTGGCCTCCGGGGGCAGCACGATGGGGACGGGCGTCATGAGCGAACCGGCCGTGCCCTCCTCGTACTCGCGCAGGCGCCGGACGTCCTCCGCGTCCTCGGGTTCCATCATGGTGATGAACCGCTCGGCCTCCGCTTCCGGCAGTTCGTTGAGCAGGTCGGTCGCGTCGTCGGGGTCCATCTCGGCGAGCAGCGTGACGGCGCGCTCGTTGTCCAGGTGGGTCAGAATGAAGACCTGGTCGTCCTCCGGCAGCTCCTCGAGCACGTCCGCGAGCCGCTCGTCCTGCAGTTCCGCCGCGATCTCGAGCTTGCGCTTGTCCGGCATGTCCCGCAGCTCGTCCGCGATGTCCGCGGCCTGGTCCTCCTCGTGCTGCGCGATCCACTGCGTGGCCGGTTGCGGCCCCGCGTTGGACGGGTCGTCCGCGTCCTCCCAGTCCACCACGAGCGTCTGATTACGACGCCGGATCAAGCCTCCCGTGGCCTGCGACCTGCGCACGAACAACTGCGAAATGACCCAGTCACCCCGGTTGTTGCTCTTCTCCATGGCCACGTCCTCGATCGTGGCGGTCCCGGAACCGTCCAACAGCACCACGGTGCGGTCGAAGAGCTCACCCACGGCCAGCGTCTCGGCACCGCGCTGCTCGAAGCGGCGCAGGTTCACGAGCCCGGTGGAGATGATCTGCTCCGCGTCGATGCTCGTAACACGCGTCATGGGCACGAACACACGCTTCTTCCCGAGCACCTCCACCACGAGACCCACGACGAGCGGGCGGGTGCGCACCGACGGTTTGCTACCCGGGCGCAACAGCACCACGACGTCGCGCAATCGCCCCAGGCGGTCGCCCAACGGGTCGAAGACGTCCAGGCCGATGAGTCTCGCGACGAAGATCTTGGAAAGGTTTGTGCTCACCCGCCCAGCCTAGTGAACCGTGCTGTGCGGTCCCATTCCTGGAGTGGGGGATCAGAACCCGGGCAATACCGGTTGCTGGGCACCCGATCCGGGGTGGGTTCACCGGCCGCCGTGTTCACCCGCTGCGATGATCCAGGGTTTTCCCGGCGGGCTCGTGGGTGACTACGGGACAATGGATGGCATGAGCAACTCGAAACCAGGCCCCGCCCAACTGTCCATCGCCCCGGAAATGCCCCGCGGTGAGGTGGTGGGCCGTTACCGGACCTACGCCCTGGCGCAGAAAGCCGTTGACTACATGGCGGACGAACACTTCCCCGTGGCCATGGTCTCGATCATCGGCAGCGACCTCAAGTCCGTGGAGCAGGTCACCGGTCGGCTCTCCTACCCCAAGGTCGCCCTGCAGGGTGCGCTCAACGGTCTGGTCTTCGGCGCGTTCTTCGGCCTTTTGATGTCCCTGCTGGGCGGGGCCAACATGGCTTCGTCCCTGTTGCTCACCATGATCCTCGGTGGCGCGTTCTGGATGCTCATGGCCACCATCACGTACGCCATGTCCCGCGGCAAGCGGGACTTCACCTCGACCAGCAGGATCGTGGCGGGCAGCTACGAGGTCCTCGCCGCCCCGGAGGTCGCGGGTCAGGCCCGCCAGGTGCTCAACGGCATGGAGGGCGGCCACGTGGTGGGGCAGCGCGGGCAGAACCCGGGTCAGGGGTACCGCGGTCCCGCCGGTCCGCAGGGCAACCAGTACCCCGGTGGCCCGCAGCACGGTGGACCGGCCCAGGGCGGACCGCAGTACGGTGGACCGGCCCAGGGCGGGCGGCCGGGCGCTCCGGGTCAGGGCGCCCCGGTTCACGGTGCTCCGGTGCAGGGTGATCCCGGGGGACAGAACGCTCCCGGCGGTTCCGAGCCGCGCTACGGTGTGTTTCTCCCGGGTGCAGATCAGCAGCAGGAAGACGCCAACCGTTCCGCGAAGTTCCCGGACCTCCCGGACGGACGCCCGCAGTACGGTATCCGGCTCGAACCCTCCGACGCCGCCCCGGCCGGTGGGCAGCCCGCACCGCAGGCCCCCGCGAACGCCGCCGCTCCGTCCCACCCCGC
Organism: Kocuria sp. ICS0012; assembly: GCF_001665945.1. NCBI lineage: Bacteria > Bacillati > Actinomycetota > Actinomycetes > Micrococcales > Micrococcaceae > Kocuria > Kocuria sp. ICS0012. The sequence goes on from NZ_LZMM01000036.1 coordinate 89,479, forward strand.
GGCCGACGCTCCCGCTCCCTCCACAGACGGGGCGTCATCGGGCACGATCCCCGCGAACCCGGCTCAGTCGGCCGACCGCGCGGCGCCGTGGACACAGCCGGGTACCCCCGAGGCACCGCGCGAGGGCGGGTCCACCCCGCACAACGGACAGGGCACGACCCAGCGGCCGCACGGCGAGGACCAGCGCTGACCCACGGCACACGCGCAACAAAATTTCGGGCACGCCAGAGCCACAAATGGTGCCCGAAGGTGGCGCGGGAGTGACTGGGAGTTGCGGCGCCCGTGGATGGCCCCGCGACATACGGCTGGCGACATTTCGGGCAGTGTGAGGCCACTTTCGGCCCCCGAATGTGGCCTGGGAGTGACTGAGAGTTCGGCGGCGTCACGCACAGAGAGCGATCCCCGGGTCCTGACATGCGGGCCCGGGGATCACTCTCTAGGTGTTCCGGGGGTTACGCCGCGGGGCCCGCGCTGGGGCCCACGTTCTCCTCCCGGTTCCAGATGCCCTGGATCCACGACTCCACGTCGTCGGGGTTGCGGGGGAGGGCCTCGGAGAGGTTCTCGTTGCCCTGCTCGGTGATCAGCACGTCGTCCTCGATGCGCACACCGATGCCGCGGTACTCCTCGGGGATCGCGAGGTCCTCGTTCTTGAAGTACAACCCGGGCTCGATCGTGAACACCATCCCCGGCTCGATCACAGCGTCCAGGTAGAGCTCACGCTTGGCCTGGGCGCAGTCGTGCACGTCCAGTCCCAGGTGGTGGCTCGTACCGTGCGGCATCCAGCGGCGGTGGTGCTGACCGGCCTCGGACAGGGAGACCTCCGCGGACACCGGCAACAGCCCCCATTCCTCGAGCCGCTGGGCGAGCACCTTCATGGCCGCGGCGTGGAGGTCCCGGAACTTGTTACCGGGGACGGCGACGTCGAACGCGGCGTCCGCGGCGTCGAGCACGGCCTGGTAGATCCGGCGCTGCACGTCCGTGTAGCTGCCGGTCACGGGCAGGGTGCGGGTGAGGTCCGCGGTGTAGAGCGACTCGGCCTCCACACCCGCGTCCACGAGGATCAGCTCGCCCGGCTTGACCGAGCCGTTGTTGCGGATCCAGTGCAGCACGGTCGCGTTGTTCCCGGACGCCGCGATGGTGTCGTAGCCGAGGTCGTTGCCCTCGAGGCGGGCGCGGGAGAAGAACGCGCCCTCGACTACGCGCTCGCCGCGTTCACCGCCGATCGCGCGCGGCAGCACGGAGACGATGTCCTCGAAACCGCGGATCGTGGCCGCCACGGCCTCGCGCAACTGCCCGACCTCGTACTCGTCCTTGATGAGCCGCAGCTCGCTCAGGGCCTCGGCCAGGGTCGCGTCCTTGGTGTCCGACTGCTCGAGGTCCACGCCCGTGTTGATCCGGGAGGTGTCCACGAGCGCGTCCATGTTCAGGTCCACGTCCCGCACCAAACGAATGCTGAGACCACCCAGGGCGGTGTTGCCTGCGTCCTTGGTGACCGCGGTCTCCAGAGCGGAGAGGTCCTCGGTGGGCAGCGCGAACTCGTCGCGCAATTGCGCCAGCGTGGGGCGGGGCCCCACCCAGAACTCACCGTTCTTGGCATCCGCGTAGAACTCCGCGGAGTCCCGCCCGGCCATGGGGTGGAAGTACAGGGTGGAGGTGTGGTCGCTGCCGTCGTCTCCCTGACCCTGCTCGGTGGGTTCCATGACCAGCACGGCCTCGGGCTCGTGGTCCACTCCCATGCCCGTGAGGTGCGCGAACGCGGAGTGCGGGCGGAAGCGATAGTCGGTGTCGTTCGAGCGCACCTTGGGGGCGCCCGCGGGGATCACGAGACGCTCGCCGGGGAACATCCGGGAGAGCCGGGCACGGCGCTGAGCGGCGAACTCCGCGACCTCGGCGCGCGGCGTCGTCGTGTGCTCCGGAGCGGCCCAACCCGAGGCCATGAACTCGCGGAACTCCGCGTTGTCGGGGCGCTGCGAGCGGTTGTCCACCCGCTCGTCCATGGGCTGCGCGGCGTCCTCGCTCGCGTGATGGGAAGCGGTGGGGTGTGCTGAGCCTTGGCTCATGGACGCGGTCATCTCCTTCGGGGCGCGGGCTCCCGCGCGGGTCGCGATGCTGGCGGAATGTTCTCGTCCATGGTGCCACGCCGGTCAACCCTGGCCCGTGGGCAGCGAGGACCGGGCGATCGGTAGCGATGGCTCGGCCTCGTCCGATCGGCGCGTATCGCGGGCCGACCCACCGCGGTCCGCGGGTATCGTGGAGGTGATGAGAATCGACCTGCACACCCACTCCAACGCGTCGGACGGCACGGAGTCCCCGGCGGACGTGGCCCGCGCGGCACACCGGGCCGGGCTCAACGTCTTCGCGCTCACCGATCACGACACCACCGCGGGGTGGCAGGAGGCGGGGGACACCGCCGTGTCCCTGGGGGTCGCGTTCGTACCCGGCATGGAGATCACGTGCACCACCGCGGACGGTATCTCGGTGCACATGCTCAGCTATCTGCACGGCCCGGACCACGCACCGCTGCTGGACGCGATCGAGGAGTCCCGGCGCAGCCGACTCTCCCGCGCGCACAAGATGGTGGACCTGCTCGCGCAGGACTACCCGATCAGCTGGGACGACGTCATGGCCCACGTGAGTCCCGAGGCCACGGTGGGCCGCCCACACATCGCGGACGCCCTGGTGGAGCTGGGCGTCGTCCCAAACCGCTCTGCCGCGTTCTCGGACATGCTCTCCGGGCGATCTAAGTACTACGTGCGGCACATGGCCCTGGACCCGGTGCAGGCCATCAAACTCGTGCGCGCGGCGGGCGGGGTCCCGGTGTGCGCCCACCCCATGGCCCCGTTGCGCGGTCGCGTGGCCACCCCGGCCGATTTCAACGCGATGATCGACGCCGGTCTGGCCGGCGTGGAAGTCGCCCACCGGGACAACCCGGACGAGTCCCGCGCGGTGCTCATGAAGCTCGCCGCGGACCACGATCTCATCGTCACGGGATCCAGCGACTACCACGGCGCGGGCAAGCCCAATCGGTTGGGGGAGAACTCCACGTCAGTGCGTTCGCTCACGAGGATTTGCGAACAGGCCACCTCCGGGATGGAGGTCCGCTGGCCGTGAGGCCGGGGCGCACGGCACGGTCCTGACGACGTTTCGAAGAACAGTCGGGATGCAGCGGCTCGTGAACCGGATCAGGACGCGCTGAACACCGCCGTATCCGGCAGGCGCCGACGCATGACGTCCACGGCCTCGGGGTTGGAGTCCACGCACACGAACTTCCGGCCCAGTTGCTCGCTGACCGCGCCCGTGGTCCCCGAGCCTGCGAAGAAGTCCAGCACCCAGTCCCCGGGACGCGAGGACGCCGTGACGATCCGGCGCAACACCCCGGCGGGTTTCTGCGTGGGATAACCGGTCTTTTCCTTGCCCGTGGGGGAGACGATCGTGTGCCACCACACGTCCGTGGGCAGCTTGCCGCGCGCGGCTTTGACGGGACCCACGAGCCCCGGGGCCATGTACGGCTCCCGGTCCACGTCCGCGGAGTTGAAGTGGTAGGCGGTCGGATCCTTGACGTAGACCAGGATCGTGTCGTGCTTGGCCGGCCATCGCTTGGCGGTGCGTCCGCCGAAGTCGTAGGCCCAGATGATCTCGTTGAGGAAGCACCGGCGGCCGAACAGCGCGTCCAGCAACACCTTGACGTAGTGCACCTCGCGGTAGTCCAGGTGCACGTACAGCGTCCCGTGCGTGGCCAGCACGCGCCGGGCATGCATCAGCCGGGGTTCCAGGAAGCCCAGGTAGTCCGCGAACGAGTCCTCGTAGCGCAGCAACGAGCCCATGATCGTTTCGTAGGAACGCCCCGCGAAGCCCACGCGATCGCCCTCGCCCGCGGCCGCGGGGACGGAGCGAGTGGTGCGGCGCACCTGGTCCCTGCCCGTGTTGAACGGGGGGTCCAGGTATACCAGGGAGAACGCCTCGTCCGGCAGCCCCTCCAGCACGTTGAGGTTCTCACCGTGCACGATCGCGCTGGTGCCCTCCGCGTCGAATGCGAAGGGCTCCCACTGCGCCATCTACTCTCCCGCTGCAGAGGACTGCTGCGCCTGCTGACCGCCCTGGGCAGCCTTGTTCTGCCCCGAGGAACGACGACGCCGCCGGCGCCGCTTGGTGCCCTCGCCCGTGTTCTCCACGGAGGTCTCCCGGGAACGCTCGCCCTGCTCGGAGCGGGGCCGCTGGTTCTCCGCCTGGGATCGCCCCGCGGAGCCGCTGCGGGGGTCGGAACCGCCCGAGCGGCGTCGTGCGCCGGAGCCGTTGCGGCCACCGGAACCACCGCGACCGCCGCGGCCCGAACGCTTCTCGGAGTGCTGCGGCCTGCCGTCACCGAGGTCCTCGAGCTCCTCGGCGTCGAGGCCCTCGAGCGTGCGCTGCGACTTGGGCAGCTTGCCCTTGACGCCGCGCGGGATGTTCAGGTCCGTGTAGAGGTGATCGGAGGACGAGTAGGTCTCCACGGGTTCGGGCACGCCCAGCTCGAGGGCATTGTCGATCAGGCGCCAGCGGGGGACGTCGTCCCAGTCCACGAACGTGATGGCCGTGCCCTTGTTGCCCGCGCGCCCGGTGCGCCCGGTGCGGTGCAGGTAAGTCTTCTCGTCCTCGGGGCACTGGAAGTTGATCACGTGGGTGACGTCCTCGACGTCGATCCCTCGCGCGGCGACGTCCGTGGCCACAAGCACGTCCACCTTGCCGTGACGGAACGCGCGCAGCGCCTGCTCGCGGGCGCCCTGGCCCAGGTCGCCGTGCAGGGGAGCGGCGGCGAAACCGCGGTGGATGAGCTCGTCCGCGAGCTTGGCGGCCGCGCGTTTGGTACGCGTGAAGATGATGGTCCGTCCCCGGCCCTCGGCCTGCAGGATGCGCGCGACGACCTCGTCCTTGTCCAGGTGGTGGGCGCGGTAGATGACCTGACGGATGTCCTTCTTGGTGCTGCCCTCGTCCGGGGCAGCCGCACGGATGTGCATGGGCCGGGTCATGTACCGCCGTGCCATGGCCACCACGGGGCCGGGCATGGTCGCGGAGAACAGCATGGTTTGGCGCACCTGCGGAACCGTGGCCAGCAGCTTCTCCACGTCCGGGAGGAAGCCCAGGTCCAGCATCTCGTCCGCCTCGTCCAGCACGACCATGCGCACGTGGCTCAGGTCCAGGAAGTGCTGGCGGTTGAGGTCGATCAGGCGCCCGGGGGTGCCCACGACGACCTCCACGCCCTTTTCGAGCTCGGCGATCTGCGACTCGTAGGGGCGGCCACCGTAGATCGTGGCCACGCGGGCGTTGCGGGTCTTGGCGGCGATCGCGAGGTCGCTGCCCACCTGGACCGCGAGCTCACGCGTGGGGACCACGATCAATGCCTGGGGGGCGCCGGGCTTCTTCAACTGGGCCCAGCCGTCGTCGTCACGGCCTACGGCACGCTGCAGTGCGGGGATGCCGAAACCGAGGGTCTTGCCGGTACCGGTCTTGGCCTGACCGATGATGTCCTGGCCGGACAGCGCGATGGGCAGCGTCATGGCCTGGATGGGGAACGGGGAGGTGATGCCGTGCTCGGCGAGCGCGTCCACGATGTCCTGGCGGACGCCGAAGTCCGCGAACGAGGACTCGGTCACGGGTTCGGCGGTGTCGACCGCCTGGGTCCCGGCCTCGTCCGGCTCGATGATGTCGTGTTCGGGTGTTGCAGTGATATCGGTCACGAATGTCCTTCACGGGTCGGCGCGGGGCACCACACCGGATCATCGGCCGGGCCGTCCCGGAGGACGGAGCGGCACGAAGCGGGGGCCGCCGCGCTGTGAGAGGAAGCCGATCGTGAAACGCACCCCGCCCGGGCGCTCAGCGGAAGGCGCGGGACCTTCCGGGCGCGGGCCGAAGCCGGGTAACAAGTGAACGTGACGGTCTCATGGGACGACCGGTCATCCTGATAAACACCTCCAGTGTACCCGCAAAACGGTGAGGCCCCCGGACGCGGTGGTCCGGGGGCCTCACGGCGTGGGCGGTTCAGCCGAGGGGCAGGGGGGTGAAACCCACCTTTCGCTTGGTCTCCTGGCCGGTCTCCACGTAGCCGATGCTCGCGGAGGGGACCACGGTGGTGGAACCCTTGGTGTCCTGCAGCACGAGCGGTGCGCCGGAGCTCAGCGCCTCCGTGACCTTGGTCTGCACCTCGTCCGCGGAGAGGTCGGCGTTGACCACAAGCTCGCGGGCCACGTTCTGAATCCCGATCTTGATTTCCATGAGTACCTCCTGCGGCGTCACCGGCCCACGGTGATCACGGGCCGGACCATGTCTTCCAGGTGCCGCGCACCCCGGTGAGGGGCGGGCGCGTCAGCCTCGGTCGTTGCCGATCAGTTTAGGAGCAGGTTCCCGGCGCTCCTCGTCGAGCGTCCTGATTCCGCCCCAGGCTAAACGGAAAATCCGGTCCTGGACCTCTTCGCGTGTGCCCGCTTCCGGGTGGCGGGTCCAGAACACAGCGGAGGTCTGGACCAGGTGCACGAGGCCCCGGGACAGCATGATGGCCTGGGCCGGTGGCATGCCCGCTTTGGGTCCGAGCACCGCGGCCACGGCCACGGCAATCCCCTGGTAGAACTCGTCCAGTTGCGCCGCGACCTCGGGGAAGGACATGAGGTCCGCGCTGAACACGAGCCGATGGGCCTCCGGCTGGCTGTTCACGAACTCGAAGTGGGTGTCGATCACGTTCTGCACCCGCGCCTTGTTGGTCTCGGCGCTGGCCAGGGACCGCTCGAGCTTCTCGGACAGTTCCGCGAGCGTGAACTGCACGAGCGCCAGGAACAGGTCCCGCTTACCCGGGAAGTGCTGGTAGAGCACCGGTTTGGAGACCCCGGCCGCGGCGGCGATCTCGTCCATGGAGGTCGAGTGGTAGCCGCCTTCGGAGAACACCCGCAGTGCCGTGCTCAATAGCTGCTCCCGCCGCTGGTCCCGGGTCATGCGAGGGGCCCGCGTGTGGCCGGTGGGCGCGGGCGCGTCGCGTGCATCGGGAGCGTTCATGGGGTCCTCCTCTGTGACGGGCCCTCGCCCGTCGTGGCTTCAACCGGCCGCGCGGGGACGCGGGGTGTCTGAGGGGGATCGTTCAGCGAGGGGATCCTGATCCGCGGGGAGGGTCTGCGGTGGTGCGACCTCCAGACCGAACAGCGCTTCCAATCCGGAAATGTATTCGTCCGCGCGGCCCTCCGCGGCGAGCTGACGGGCACGGACGGTGGGGATGTGCAGCAGTGAGCGGACCATGCGGCGCATGGCCATCTCGATCTGTTCCTCCGCGCCGGTGCAGCCGTGGTGGGCACGGACCTTCTCGAGTTCGGTGTCCAGCACGGCCATGGTGTGCTTGCGCAGCGCCACGATGGCCTGGTCCATGGTGCGGGCGTTCTGGGCTGCCGCGAAGCCCTGGGCGGCCTCGTCCACGATCTCGCGCGCCGCGCTTACGGACTCGCGGGTCTCCTCGGGTGCGGCCACGCGCACCGATTCCAGGGTGATCAGCTCCACGTCCGGCAGGTCCGCGACGGCGGGGTCGAAGTCCCGCGCCAGCGCGAGGTCGATCACGGTGCGCGGTCCGCTCGGGAAGGCGGACGCCGGTATGGGGGCGGAGCCGCCCGAGCAGCCGATCACGACGTCCGCGCGGCGCAGTGCCGCCGGCAGCTCGACCTCCGTGACGGGGGAGCCGCCGCGTTGGTCCGTGAACTGCTGGGCGCGTCCGGAACCGGAGTAGACCTCGATGTCCGCGCAGCCGCGGTCGCGCAGCGCGGCCATGGTGGCGCCGGCGTACGCGCCGGTGCCGAAGATCAGGGCGTGCCGGTTGGGCCAGCTGCCGCGGGTGATGTCGTCGGCGAGGTCCAGGGCCACGGACACGATGGAGCGTCCCCGCTCACCGAGGCCGGTGCGGGCCCCGACCTCACGTGCGGTGCGGGCGGCGGCCTCGAATAACTGCACGAGGTGTCCCGAAGCGGTGCCGGACTGGCGGGCCTGGTTCAGCGCGCGGCGGACCTGTCCGGTGATCTCACGCTCGCCCACCACGGCGGACTCCAGACCAGAGACCACGGTGAACAGGTGTTGCGGGACCTCGGTGCCGTGGTAGGTGTCCATGGTCTCCAGGACGAAGCGTTCGTCCAGCCCCGCGCGCTCAGCCACGCGTTCGGCGAGCTGCTGCTGGGCCAGGGCGACGTCGCGGGTCCCGTCCTCGGGCAGCTCAGCGTAGAGTTCGAGCCGGTTGCACGTGGATAGCGTGATGGCCCCCGAGAGCGCGCCCTGGGACACGGCCTCCTCGGCCACCCCGAGAGCCCCCGTGCTCAACCGTGCGACGGTGTTGAGGTCGACGGAACGGTGCGATGCGACAAGACAGAAAAGAACCACAATCCGGCCATCCTAGACGAATTCATCCTGGCTCGCTCAGCATAACCACTGGGCGCACCCGGCGCAGAGATTGTGTTCCCGGCGGACACTACGTCATCAAAACCGGCGGGCTCCTTTGGCACAATGGGGCCATTATGGCTTCCCAGAATGATCGCACCGTAGAATCCCGCCGCGCCGAGTCCCCCCATGATCCCGCCGCGGCCACGGAGCCGGGCGGCGATCACGCGTGGGAGCAGCGCATCGCCGCGCTGCCCACCGAGCACCCGCTGCGCTCGGCGGGTGTGGCCGACTCCCCCCTGATCAGTACCCTGCGGGGGCTCCCCGCCGCGCACACGCCCGTGTGGTTCATGCGTCAGGCGGGTCGCTCGCTGCCCGAGTACCGCGCCGCCCGGGAGGGCACGGGGATGCTCGAGGCGTGCCTGACCCCGGACCTCGCCGCGGAGATCACCCTGCAGCCGGTGCGCCGGCACGGCGTGGACGCGGCCATCTTCTTCTCCGACATCGTGGTGCCCATGAAGCTCGCCTCGGTGGCCGTGGACATCGTGGCCGGGCGCGGCCCAGTGCTCGACCACCCTGTGCGCACCGCCGCGGACGTCACCGCGCTGCCCGAACTGCCGGACTCGGCGTTGGACCCGATCCGCGAGGCCGTGGCGCGCACGGTCGCCGAGCTCGGGGACACCCCGCTGATCGGTTTCGCGGGCGCGCCGTTCACGATCGCCGCATACGCCGTGGAGGGCGGGCCCTCGCGCGACCACTTGCGCCCGCGCACCATGATGCACGCGGATCCCGCGTCCTGGACCGCTCTGGCCGAGTGGGCCGCGCGCACCTCCGGAGCGTTCCTGCGCGCCCAAGTGGAAGCGGGGGCCTCGGCCGTGCAGTTGTTCGACTCGTGGGCGGGCTCCCTGTCGCTCGCCGACTACGAGGCGCACGTCCAGCGCCACTCCGCGGACGCGCTCGCCGCCGTGGCGGACCTGGGGGTACCGCGGATCCATTTCGGCACGGGTACGGGCGAGCTGTTGGCCGCCATGCGGGACGCGGGAGCGGACGCCGTGGGTGTGGATTACCGCATCCCGTTGGACATCGCATCGCAGCGTCTGGGTGGGCGCACCGTGGTGCAGGGCAACATCGATCCCGCGCTGCTCGCCGCCCCGCGGGAGGTGCTACACGAACACGCCCGCGACGTTCTGCGCCGCGGTCGCAGCGCCCCCGGTCACGTGGTCAACCTGGGCCACGGCGTGCCGCCGGAGACGGACCCGGACGTGCTGAGCGAACTGGTGACCTTCATCCACAAGGAGACTCGGTGACAACTTCCCCCGGTGCCCAGCGGCGCACCGCGCCACGGCGTCCTCGCACGGCTCTCGTGGTGGGCGGCGGCGTCGCCGGGTTGACGGCCGCCCGTGACCTGGCGCGCGCCGGTCTACGCGTGACCCTGGTCGAGGCCTCGGACCACTTCGGCGGCGCCGTGGGTGCCCACGAGGTGGCGGGACTCGTCCTGGACTCCGGCGCGGAATCCTTCGCCACACGCTCGGACGCCGTACCCGATCTGCTCGAGGAACTCGGGCTCTCCGACCGCGTGGTCACCCCCCATCCCGCGGGCTCCTGGTTGCAACTCCCTGAGGGTGCGGTGCCCGCACCCAAGTCCGGGGTGCTCGGGATCCCCGCGGACCCCACCGCACCGGAGCTGCGCAAGCCCCTGGGCCGGGCGGGCGTGGCCCGTGCGCGCATGGACAGGGCGCTGCCGGCCCGCGTGGGCGCGGGGGAGCGTTCCATCGGCGGTCTCGTGCGTGCCCGCATGGGCCAGCGCGTGCTGGACCGGTTGGTCACCCCGTTCGTCTCCGGGGTCTACTCGACCCACCCGGACGAACTCGACGTCGACGCCGTGGCCCCCGGTTTGCGCGCCCGCTTGCGCGAACTCGGCAGCCTGGGCGCGGCCGCGGGTGCACTGCGAGCAGCGAGCCCCGCGGGTGCGAACGTGGCCGGTCTCGACGGCGGGATGAACCTGCTCAGCGAACGGCTCGTGCGGGACGCGGAGCGGTTGGGCGTCAAGCTCGTGACCCGCTACGACGTCATCGCCCTGGACCGCGACCCGCGCAGGCCCGGGTGGATGGTGATCCAGCGCCAACCCGTGAACGGGGACAAGACGGCCGTGGCCCGCGGGGAACTGCTCGTGATGGCCACGGACGGACCCACCACGGTGCGCTTGCTCGGCACGCAGGTCAGCGACGTCCAGAACTTCACGCCTCGCTCGGGGCCCCGGATCGCGCTCGCCACCCTCGTGCTGGATTGCCCCGCCCTGGACAGTGCACCCCGCGGTACCGGTCTGCTCGTGAGCGACGACGTGCGCGAGGTGCGCGCCAAGGCCCTGACCCACGCCACGGCCAAGTGGAAGTGGGTGGCTCGCGAGGCCGGGGAGCACCGCCACGTGGTGCGGTTATCCTACGGCCGGGCCACCCCGCGTGGATCGGGCCCCTCCCCGGAGGTCACGCTCGAGGACAAGCACCTCATCTCGCTCGCCCTCGGGGACGCGAGCACGCTGCTGGGCGTACCGATCGAGCCGGAACAGCTCGTGGGCGCGGACGTCGTGCGGTGGCACACCGCCCTGCCGCGCACGGACGCGGGTCACAGCGCCCGCGTCACGGGGTTCCGCCGGGCGCTCAAGGACGTCCCGGACGCCGCGGCCGTGGGGGCGTGGCTGTCCGGCACGGGACTCGCGGCGGTCGTCGCCGACACCCGCCACCAGGTCAGGACCCTGCTCAAGCACCACGGGTTCGACGTGACCCCGAACTGAGGGACCGCCGCGCGCGGGACCGAGCCGTGCGACGTCGTCCGCGCAGCCCGGGCAGTGCTGCGCGGGACGAGAACCATCGAACGTGAACAGAACGAGAAGTCGAAAGGGAGCACACACGATGAGTGAGCACGCAACCGAGGCACGCCAGGACGCGGCACAGGCCGGTGGGGACACGCTGTACTGGGCCGGTTACACGGTGTTCGAGCGGACGGGTGAGCGCCCGCGGGACGCGGACTCGCAGGCCAACCGCAGCGCGTTCGACGAGCTCGTGAAGGACCTCGAGGGTCGGGGCGTCACCGTGCGCGGCGTGTACGACGTCTCCGGGATGCGCGAGAGCGCCGATCTGATGCTGTGGCTCACGGGCAAGGAACCGGACGCCCTGCAGGCCGCGATCCGGCAACTGCGCCGTCAGCCGCTGCTCGCGGGCACCCGGCAGTCCTGGAACGCCATGGGTGTGCACCGCGAGGCGGAGTTCACGTCCAACCACTCGCCCGCGTTCGCGCGCGGTGCGGAAGCCAAGGACTGGGTGTGTGTGTACCCGTTCGTGCGCTCCTACGAGTGGTACTACATGAACCCGCAGCGCCGCGGTGAGATGCTCAAGAACCACGGCATGAAGGCCCGTGAGTACCCGCAGGTGCTCGCCAACACGATCGCGTGCTTCGGGCTCAACGACTTCGAGTGGTTGCTCGCGCTCGAGGCCCCCGAGCTCGTGGACCTGGTGGACATCATGCGCCACTTCCGCAACACCGAGGCACGCCTGCACGTGCGCGAGGAGACCCCGTTCTACACGGGGCGCCGGATCACCACCCACGAGATTGCCGAGGTGCTTGACTGAGATGACTGACACCCGAGAGACCAATGCCCTGAGTGCCGAGCGCGCCAACGCGCCGCACAGCTTCGACGCCCTGATCCTCTCCTCCTTCGGCGGGCCGGAGGGTCAGGAGGACGTGATCCCGTTCCTGCGCAACGTCACGCGCGGCCGCGGCATCCCGGACGAGCGGCTCGAGGAGGTGGCCACCCACTACCGTGCGAACGGCGGCGTGAGCCCCATCAACGCCCAGAACCGGGCGCTGCGCGATGCGCTCGAGGCCGAGCTGCGGCGTCGTGGTGTGGAGCTGCCCGTGCTGCTCGCCAACCGCAACTGGGACCCGTACGTGGCGGACGTTCTGCGCGAGAGCCACGAGCGCGGGTACCGGGACCTCCTGGTGCTCGCCACGAGCGCGTACTCCGGGTACTCCAGCTGCCGCCAGTACCGGGAGGACTACGGCGTGGGCCTGGAGGAGACGGGGCTGCAGGACGAGCTGCACGTGGAGAAGATCCGGCAGTACTACGACTCCGAGGGCTTCCTGCGCCCGTACGCCACCAAGCTGCGGGACTCGCTGCTCGCCCTGCGCGAGCGTACTGACGGACCCGTGCGCGTGCTGTTCACCACCCACTCCGTGCCCATGACGGACGCCAACGCGGCCGGCTCCCAGCGGATGAGCTTCGAGGGGGACTCCGCCTACGTGGCGCAGCACCTTGCGGCCGCGCGCTGGATCGTGGAGCAGGTGGGCGAGCCCATGAACGGGGTGGAGTGGGAGCTCGTGTACCAGTCCCGCTCCGGGCCCCCGCAGGTCCCGTGGCTCGAACCGGACATCTGCGACGTCATCGAGGAGCTGCCTGGCAAGGGCGTCACCGGCGTGGCCGTGGTGCCCCTGGGCTTCGTCTCGGACCACATGGAGGTGCTCTGGGACCTCGACACCGAGGCCCGTGACGCCGCGGCCGAGGCCGGCCTGGAGTTCGAGCGCATCCCCACCGCCGGCACCGATCCCGAGTTCGTGGCCGCGCTCGCGGACCTCGTGGAGCAGCGGCTGGGCACGCCCACCGCGCCCCCGCGGGTATCCGCGTGCGCCCAGGGCACGTGGTTCGACACGTGCGCCCCGGACTGCTGCGTGAAGGTGCTGCGCGGCCAGAGCGAACCCCGCCCCACGATCGCCCAGCGGCCCGTCGGCGAGCCGATCCCCGTGGGGCTCGACGAGAACGGCGAGGTGATCCACCGGTGAGTGGACCCGTGTTCAGGGTGGGCACCCGAGGCTCGCAGCTGGCCATGACCCAGAGCCGGTGGGCGGCCGAGGCCGTCTCCCGTGCCGGGGGCATCGACCACGAGCTGGTCACCGTGCGCACCGAGGGCGACGTGCTCACCGGGCCGCTGTCCCAGTTGGGCGGTACAGGGGTCTTCGCCACGGCGTTGCGGTCCCAGGTGCTCGATGGCGCCGTGGACCTGGCCGTGCACTCCCTCAAGGACCTGCCCACCGCGGCGGTCACGGGGCTCACCATTGCCGCGCTGCCGCAGCGTGAGGACCCGCGGGACGCCCTGTGCGCCCGTGACGGTCTGACCCTCGACGAACTGCCGGAGGGCGCGGCCGTGGGCACGGGCTCGCCGCGGCGCGTCGCGCAGTTGCGCGCGCTGCGCCCCGACCTGCGCATCGTGGACATCCGCGGCAACGTGGGCACGCGGCTCAACCGCGTGGCTCCCGGGGACCCGGGGGACCTCGACGCGGTGGTGCTCGCGGCGTCGGGCCTCAAGCGCCTGGGCCTCGAGGGGCGGATCACCGAGTACCTGGATCCGCACCGGATGCTGCCGGCCCCGGGCCAGGGTGCGCTCGCGCTCGAGGTCTCGGCGGAACTCGCGGCGGACTCGGGTCTCGCGACCGGTCTGGCCGCGGTGGACCACCTGCCCACGCGGCTCGCGGTCACCGCGGAGCGCTCGGTGCTGGCTCGTCTCGAGGCGGGCTGCGCCGCACCTGTGGGAACCTTCGCACGCCTCGTGGACGGTGATCTCGAACTGGACGTCGTCGTGGCGAATCCGGACGGCTCCGAGGTCATGCGCCGCACGGAGTCCGCGCCGGAACCCTCGGTCGAGGCCGCGCGGGCTCTCGGTCAGCGGGTCGCGGAGGACCTGTTGGCCCACGGCGCGGACCGGTTGGCACGGTTGAGCCTGTGACCGCGGCGCGCGTGCTCATCACCCGCGACCCCGCTTCCGCGAGCGCCCTGGCGGTGCTGCTGCGGGAACGCGGGTACGAGCCGTGCGCCTCGCCCCTGCTCGAGGCCCAGTTGCCGTCGGACGTGGAATCACTGCGGGAGCTGCTGGCCGAGGCCACCGGCCCGAGCGGTCCCACGTGGTTGTGCGTGACGTCCGCGACCACGGTGGCGGCGCTTGCCGCGGTCGCCCCCACCCCGCAGTGGGGTGCCGCGCTCGACGCCGCTCGGCGGCCCTCCGCTCGTCACCGCACCGAGGCCGGTGAGCCCGCGCTGCGGGTCGCCGCGGTGGGCGAGGCGACCGTCCGCGCGCTGGGGGAGTATGGTGTGGGCGTGGATTTCGTCCCCGCGCGCGTCTCGAGCGCGGCGGGCATGCTCGCCGAGTGGCCCGAGGAGCACCCGGGTGCATCCGGGGCCCCGGTGCGGGCCCTCGTGCCGGTCTCGGCGCTCGCGTCCGACGCCCTCGTGAGCGGACTGCGGGAGCGGGGGTACGACGTCGTGCGGATCACCGCGTACGACACCGTCCCGGCCCCGGCGGACCGCCCGCTGCGCGCCCCCGGTGCCGGGACCGCAACCACACCGGAAGCCCCCGAGGAATGGGGCGCCGACGCCGCTCGGGCCGCGTGCGCGTCCGGTGAGCTGGCCGCGGTGGTGGTCACGGCGCCGTCGCGCGCGGACGCCCTGCTGGAGGGCATGACGCCCGCGGCCGCCACGGCGTGGATCGCGATCGGGGAACCGACCGCCCGCGCGCTGCGGGCCCGCGGAGTCGACCCGATGACCTCCGCGCAACCGACCCCAGCGGCCCTGGCCGACGCCGTATCGCGGGCGCTGGGTGAGCCGGACACTTCGGCGCCGGAGCGGGACGGTCACGCCGAGCCCGCAACGACCCGCCCCGTGACGACTCAAAGATTTCGATGATCAGGAGATGTGAACCATGACCGACCATGACGTGTCGTACGACCTCGTGTCACGGCCCCGCAGACTGCGCAGTACCCCGGCCATGCGCCGGTTCACCGCGGAGACCCGCGTGACGCCGTCCGAGCTGATCCTGCCCGTGTTCGTCAAGGAAGGACTCGACGAGCCGCAGCCCCTGGCCTCGATGCCCGGTGTGGTGCAGCACAACATGGACTCTCTCAAGCGCGCGGCCGCCGAAGCCGTGGAGCTGGGGCTGGGCGGCTTCATGTTGTTCGGGATCCCGCAGACCCGCGACGCAGAGGGCTCCGCCGCGCTGGACCCGGACGGCATTCTCAACCGCGGGATCCGTGCCGTGCGTGACGAGGTGGGGGACGACATCGTGGTCATGTCGGACCTGTGCCTGGACGAGTTCACCGATCACGGCCACTGCGGCGTGCTGGATGATCAGGGCCGCGTGGACAACGATCGCACCCTGGAGATCTACGGCCGCATGGGCCTGGCCCAGGCCGAGGCCGGCGCCCACATGCTGGGACCCTCCGGGATGATGGACGGCCAGGTGGGCGTGATCCGCGCGGCACTGGACGCTGCGGGCCGCGAGGACGTGTCGATCCTCGCCTACAGCGCCAAGTACTCGTCCGCGTTCTACGGCCCGTTCCGTGAAGCCGTGGACTCCACGCTCACGGGTGACCGCAAAACCTATCAGATGGATCCTGCGAACCGCCGGGAGGCCCTGCTGGAGCTGCAGCTGGACCTGGACGAGGGCGCGGACATGGTCATGGTCAAGCCGGCCATGAGCTATCTGGACATCCTGCGCGAGGTCGCGGACGCGTCCCCCGTGCCGGTCTCGGCGTACCAGATCTCGGGTGAGTACGCGATGATCGAGGCCGCCGCGGCGAACGGCTGGATCAACCGCGACGCCGCGATCCGCGAGTCCGTGCTGTCCATCAAGCGCGCCGGGGCCAACTCGATCCTGACCTACTACGCGACCGAGCTCGCCCGCTGGTTCCATGAGGAGAACGGCAGGTAACCCCAGAACCCCCGCGCCCGCGCCGTCGCGCGGCACGGTCTCACCGGGAGAGCCTCCCGGCGAAAGGAATGAAGTGATCTCATGAGTGTTTCGCAAGAACTGTTCGACCGCGCCCAGCGCGTCATGCCCGGGGGCGTCAACTCGCCCGTGCGCGCGTTCAACTCCGTGGGCGGTACCCCGCCGTTCATCGCCGCGGCCAAGGGCCCGTACCTCACGGACGTGGACGGGCGCGAGTACGTGGACCTGGTGTGCTCGTGGGGCCCCGCGCTGATCGGTCACGCGCATCCCGTGGTCACGGAGGCCGTCCACGAGGCCGTGGAGCGCGGTCTCGGTTTCGGCGCCACCACGCGCGGTGAGACCGAACTCGCCGAGCTCGTGGTAGACCGCGTGGCCCCGCTCGAGGAGATCCGCATGGTCTCCACGGGCACCGAGGCCACCATGACGGCGCTGCGCCTGGCCCGCGGGTTCACGGGCCGCGACCTGGTGGTCAAGTTCGCCGGGTGCTACCACGGTCACGTGGATTCGCTCCTGTCGGAGGCCGGTTCCGGTGTCGCGACCCTGGCCCTGCCGGGTTCCGCGGGAGTCACCGAGGCCACCGCCGCCCAGACGCTCGTGGTGGCCTACAACGACGTCGCGGCGCTCGAGACCGTCTTCGCCGAGCACCCCGGTGAGATCGCCGCGGTGATCACCGAGGCCGCTCCGTGCAACATGGGCGTGGTCACCCCGGAGAACGACTTCAACGAGCACATCCGTCGGATCACCCGGGACAACGGCGCCCTGATGATTCTGGACGAGGTGCTCACGGGCTTCCGCGTCCACGAGGCCGGGTACTGGGGGCTCAGCAACCAGAACGGCGAGGACTGGGTCCCGGACCTGTTCACGTTCGGCAAGGTCATCGGCGGGGGACTGCCCACCGCCGCACTGGGCGGGCGCCGCGAGATCATGGAGTACCTGGCCCCCATGGGCCCGGTGTACCAGGCGGGCACGCTGTCCGGGAACCCCGTGGCTATGGCCGCGGGGATCGCGACGCTCAAGTGCGCGGACCGGATCGCGTATCAGACCATCGACCGCCGTTCCGAGCAGCTGCAGGCGGGGGTGCACGAGGCCCTCGATGCCGCCGGGGTCGATCACTCGATCCAGGTGGCTGGCAACCTGTTCTCGGTGGCCTTCGGGACCGGTGCCCGCGGGGTGCACGACTACGCGGACGCCAAGGCTCAGGAGAGCTTCCGGTACACGCCGTTCTTCCACTCCATGCTGGATGCCGGGGTCTACCTCCCGCCCTCGGTCTTCGAGGCGTGGTTCCTCTCCGCGGCGCACGACGATTCGGCCATGGACCGGATCCTCTCGGCCCTTCCCGCCGCGGCTCGTGCGGCAGCGGAGGCTCGACCCGCCGAAGGCTGATCCGCTCCGCCTTTTCTGTACGCCTTTTCCTGTACGACGACGGCGCGGCGCCGCCCGGGTGGTTCCCGGCGGTGCCGCGCCGTCGTCGTTGCGCAGTGCGACGGCCGCGGTCGTGCGCGTGACGGTCGCTGTAGTGGTGCGGGTGGGGTCAGGGGTGCGGGTGGACGGGCCACGTGCCGTCCACCACGGCCTCGGGATCTCGGCGCCGGAAGTACTCCTGCAACGACGCCGCTTGCTCGGCTGCCCAGCCGATCTGCAGTTCGTGCAGCTCTTCCGCGGGTCGTTCGAGCTCTGCGAACCGTTCGACCAGGGCGGTGGCGAGCCGCTCGGTGGCCAGCGCGTCCGCCGCGGAGGTGTGTGCGGCATCCAGGACCACGCCGTACTCCTCGCACAGTGCGCCCAGCGTCCGCTTGCCGCGGCGGTAGCGGTGCACCTGCTTGTTGAGCACGAACGGGTCCAGCACGGGCATCGGGGCCGGGGCGGGCAGACCGTGGCGCTCGCTCTCTCTCGCGAGGACCGTGAGGTCGTAGGCGGCGTTGAATGCGAGCACCGGGATCCCCGCGCGCCACAGCCCGCTCAGCACGTCGTGCAGTTGCGCGGTGACCTCCGCGGCGGGGCGGCCCTCGGCGCGGGCCCGTTCGGTCGTGACGCCGTGGACCGCGGCGGCCTCCGCGGGGATCTCGATCCCGGGATCGGCGAGCCACTCCCATTCCCGCGTCACGGTCCCAGTGGCGTCCACGAGGACCACCGACGCCGTCACGATCCTCGCCTCCTGCGGATCCCGCCCCGTGGTCTCGAGGTCGAACGCCGCGCGCTCGCCGGCGGTCCACGACGGCGCGGCGCCGACCTCCCTGCGAGCCGCCCCGTGGGGGACGGTTGCTGCGGTCGCCGCGGGCTCGACGGCGTCGTCGCCGGCGGTCTGTGCTACTTCGGACGCGCGGTCGCGTGAGGGCGCGGAGCGGGTGTCGGCAGCGTTGTCCCGCGTGAGTTCAGACCCGGGCTCGGGCGCGGCGTCGAACAGCGTGGGCTGCTCGGGCTGCGGCGCGGCGGGCTCCTCGGGGTCCGCCGCGGGTGGCGGGGACGGCACGTCGAAGAGTGCGGGCTGATCGGTGTCACCTGTGTCGTGCGGGGAAGCCATGCGACCACGGTACCGGTCGGTGCGCGGGCCGTTATGCGTGTCGGATGACCGTGATGTGATCACCACATGCGAACGCAGCGTGAACCGTCCTGGCGCGTCCTGCCGCCCCGCGGCGTCGAATCCGGCGGGGCGGACCCGGAGCTGGACCCCGCGCAACGCACCGTCGTGGAGCTACCGGCCGACCACGGGCCGGTCCTCGTGCTGGGAGCACCCGGGACGGGGCGCAGCACGGTGACCGTGGAGGGTGCGGTGCGACGGATCGTCGAGGGAGCCGATCCGCAGCGCCTGCTGGTGCTCGCGCCATCGCGTGAACTGGCGGCCACGCTGCGGGACGAGATCAGCCGCCGTGCGCGCGCGACCATCAGCACGCCGCTCGTGCGCGCGTGGCAGGCGTACGCGTTCGACGTCCTGCGCCGCGCACAGGCCCAGGACCTGTTGCCCGGGGTCACCACCACACCGGTGTTGTTGTCCGGGCCGGAACAGGACGCGTTCCTCGCGGAGATGATGCGCGGGCACGCTGCCGGGTACGGCAGCCCCGTGGTGTGGCCCGCGGAACTCGATCAGGCGCTCGGCACGCGCGGCTTCCGCGGCGAATTGCGCGAGCTGTTCGACCGCATGAACGAATACCGCATGGCGCCCGACGTCCTGGCGCGCTGGGCGCAACCCCTCGGTCGCCCCGAGTGGCGCAGCGCGGCGGCGTTCCGCGCCGAGTACCAGCAGATCCGCGCCCTGCGCATGCCCAACGCCTTCGACCCGTCCGAGCTCGTGGACCGCGCGGCCCGCGTCTTCGAGGAGAATCCGGATTTCCTCGCCCGGGAACAGGACCGGTTGGACGTCGTGCTCGTGGACGACCTCCAGGACGCCACCCCGTCCGCCCACCGGCTCATCGGGGTGCTCACCCGGGGCCGGGACGCCGTGTTCACCGCCAATCCGGACACCACCGTCCAGGGGTTCCGCGGCGCCCGCCCGGACCTGTTGCGCACGCTCGAGGACCGGGTGGGCACCCCCGCTCGGCCACTGCAGCGCTTACAGCTAGGCACGAGTCACCGCATGCCGCTGCGGGTCAACGAGGCGTGGCAGCGCGTGGCGCGGGCCATCTCGGTCGTGCCGGGGGCCCGGGTCCAGCGGGCTCCCGAGCAACCCCGTGCGACCGAGCACATCGCCTCCCAGGCAACCGATGCCGACACAGCCGACGACCTCCATGCCGCCGACGACGCCCACCCTGCCGACGACGCCGCAGCGCCGGGTTCGGTGCGCGCGACGCTCTTCGATTCGCCCACGGCCCAGGCGCGCTGGTGCGCGGACCACTTCTTGCGTTTGCATGTTTTGCACGGTGTGCCCTACCGGGACATGGCGGTGATCGTGCGCAGCGGTTCCCAATTGTCGGCGCTGACCCGGCAGCTGTCGGCGCTGGGCGTGCCCACGACCACGTCCGCCGCCGAGACCCCCTTGCGGGAGGAACCCGCGGTGATCCCGCTGCTGCATGCCCTGCGCTTGTTGCTCGCGGCGCAGGATGCGGTCGCGGAACCGGACGGAGCACTTGATCAGGAAGCACAGGAGGCCGGCCCGGGCCGGGGTGGGCAACCGGGCGACGATCCCGATTCCGCTTCCGGAACGTCGATGGAAGGCTCGGAGGCCGAGGACGCGGACCGTGAGCGGGCCGCCCACCGATCCATGCTCACGGCCAGTGCCGCGGTGGCCCTGTTGACGTCGCGGATCGGCGGGGCGTCCCCCATGGAGGTGCGCCGGATCCGCCAGAAACTGCGCGGTTACGAGCTGCGTACCGGGGGTGGACGCACGAGCGACGACCTCCTCGTCCAGGCGCTCGCGGACGGTGTGTTGCTCGAGCTCGCGGAGGTGCACTCGGATTCCGCGGCGCGCGTCGCTGACATGCTCCAGGCCGGTCAGGAGGCGCTGGACGAGCCCGGCGCCACCGCTGAATCCGTGTTGTGGGCCCTGTGGGACGCGTCCGGGGTCGCACCGCGCTGGCGGCGTCGTGCCCTGGCCGGGGGAGCGGAGGCCGTGCGGGCGGACCGGGACCTGGACGCCGTCGTCGGACTGTTCGAGGCCGCCGAGCGGTTCGTGGACCAGGTCCCGGGCGCCACGGCACGGGCGTTCATGGACTACATGGACCACCAGGAGTTGCCCATGGACACCCTGGCGGCCCGAGCACCGGCGGAGGACAACGTCTCGGTGATGACCCCCGCGGGGTCGGCGGGTCGGCAGTGGGCGCACGTGGTCGTCGCCGGGGTGCAACAGGGGGTGTGGCCCAACACCGCCCTGCGCGGTCAGTTGCTGGGAACGGACGTGCTCACCGACGCCCTGGACCACGGGCCGGAACAGGCCACACGGTTGAGCGCGGTGGACCGGTTGCGGCAGGTGCGCTTCGACGAACTGCGGCAGTTCGCCACGGCCGTCTCCCGCGCCACGGCCGGCCTCACGGTCACCGCGGTGGCCAGCCAGGACGAGCAACCGTCCGAGTTCGTGGACCTCGTGGCCGGTGGGAGCCGCGACGATCCCGGCATCTCCGTCGAGGAACTGAGCGCACCCGAACCCCTCACGTTGCGCCAGCTCACGGGTGCGCTGCGCCGCACCGTGCAGCAACCGGACGCGGCCGCCCACGAACGAGAGGCCGCCGCGCGTCTGCTGCATGATTTCGCCGCCCTCGCAGAGCCCGTGCCGGGTGCCGCGCCCGAGCAGTGGTGGGGCCGCAACGCTTTGTCCACCGAGGACGCGCTGTTCGCACCGGACGAGGCGGTACGCGTCTCCCCGTCCACGATCGAGACGATCCACCGCAGCCCGCTCGACTGGTTCGTGAGCGAGGCCCATGCCACCGAGGTGACCGATCTGCGGCGCAGCCTGGGAACGCTCGTGCACGACATCGCCGAGCGACTCCCGGACGCCGACAGCGTCGAGTTGATCGCGCACCTGCGCCGCCGCTGGCCCTCCCTGGGCATGCCCCACGGCTGGACGGGGGAGCAGGAGCTCGAACGCGCGGAGAAGATGTTGCGTAAGTTCGCGCAGTACTCGCGGGAGATGCGCTCCGAGCACGGGCGCGAGCTCGTCTCGGTGGAGGGCAGTTTCGAGGTCCTGGTGCGCAGCGAGGCCCGGGACGCCCTGCTGACCGGGCGCGTGGACCGGCTGGAGGTGGACGCCCACGGGCGCCACGTCGTCGTGGATCTCAAGACCGGCAAACACCAGCCGACCAAGAAGGACATCCCCGAGCACCCGCAGCTGGGCGCGTATCAGGTGGCCTTGCAGGCCGGCGCCGGGCGGGCCATGCAGGAGGCCTCCCGCACCGAGGATCTGCATGAAACCCGACGTCCGGAGCGCATCGAGCTGCCCGAGGGCGCCGTGTCCGCCCAACCAGGGGGAGCGCTGCTCGTCCAGCTCGGCAGCCCCGCGGCGTCGCCCGGTGTGCAAGTCCAGGACCCCCTGGACGAGGAACACCGCTGGGCGCGGGACCTCATCACGCAAGCGGCCCTCCTCGTGGCGGGCACGCGATTCGAAGCGCGGCACACCGCGGATCAGGAGGCCGGATTCGGGATCCGGTGCTCCGTCCCGTGGCTGTGTCCGCTGTGCGCCCAGGGAAGGCAGGTCACAGAGAAATGACCCAGCAGGATTCCGCCCCCCAGCCCCGCTCACCGCAGGACGTCCGGTACTCCCCGTACGAGATCGCGGAGGCGCTCGGGGACTTCCCGCCCACCGAGCAACAGGCCGCGGTGATCGCGTCCCCGTTGACCCCACGACTGGTCGTGGCGGGCGCGGGCTCGGGTAAGACGACCACCATGTCCGATCGCGTCGCGTGGCTTGTGGCCAACGGGCTGGCCCGCCCGGACGAGATCCTCGGGGTCACCTTCACGCGCAAGGCCGCGGGCGAACTGTCCCAGCGGATCAACCAGAAGCTGCGGAACCTGCGCCGCGCGGGACTCATCGACGAACCCGAGGACGACAACGCCCCGGCCGCGGCGCAGGAGCCCACGGTCAGCACGTACCACTCCTACGCGAACTCGCTCGTACGCAGTTACGGGCTTCGGCTGGGCGTGGAAGCGGACACCGTCCTGCTCGGTCAGGCCCAGGCCTGGCAACTCGCACACGACCTCGTGCAGAGCTGGGACGGTCCGTTGCCCGCGACCGTGCCCGCCGCATCCACGCTCACCACGGGTCTCATGCAGTTGGCGTCCGAGGCCTCGGAGCACCTCGTGGAACCGCGCCGGATCCACGAGTTCGTGGGCCGGCTGCGTGCGATGTGCCTGGACACCCCTCCGGACGGGCGGAAGAAGTCCCCGGGGCGCAAGGTGCAGGACGCCGTGCGCCGGATGGAGCAGACCGAGGTCCTCGCGCAGCTCGTGGAGCGCTTCCGCGCGGCCAAGCGCGTGGACTCGGCGCTCGACTACGGTGATCTGCTGGCACTCGCGGCACGGATCGTGCGGATGGACCCCCACGCGCGCACGGTCGAGCGGGAACGCTTCTCGGTGGTCCTGCTGGACGAGTTCCAGGACACGTCCCACGCCCAGTTGGCCCTGTTCTCGGGATTGTTCGGGGAGGGGCACTGCGTCATGGCCGTGGGCGATCCCCAGCAGTCCATCTACGGCTTCCGGGGGGCGTCCTCCGGCCAGCTGTTCAGTTTCGTGGAGAACTTCCCGGTCCGGGGGTCCTCGGACGTGGAGCCGTCCCGGTTCGCGGACACGAGTTTCCTCACCACGGCGTGGCGCAACAGCCTCGCGGTCCTCGAGGTGGCGAACGCCGTGGCCGAGCCGCTGCGCACCCCGCCCGCGTGGAGCCGTTCCGCGGCCACGGCCGAGGTCCCGCCGCTGGACCCGGCGCCGGGTGCGGTGCGCGGTCGTGTGCGGGTGAGCCGCTACTTCACGGACACCGAGGAGGCCCAGGCCGTGGCCGCGTCGATCCACGACCAGCGGGCCGCGCATCAGGGCCAGGCCCCGGACGAGATGCCCACCATGGCCGTGCTGTGCCGCAAACGCGCGCAGTTCGAACCCCTGCGCCTGGAACTCGAAGCCCGGGACATCCCCTACGAAGTGGTCGGGCTGGGTGGGCTGTTGCACACCCCGGAGGTCGCCGACGTCGTCGCGATGCTCCACGTCCTCACCGATCCGGGCCGCTCGGATGCCCTCGCCCGATTGCTCGCCGGTGCCAGGTGGCGGCTGGGTGCACGCGACCTCGCGGCACTCGGCGACTGGGCCGCGACCCTCGAGCGCGGCCACGAGCGGGCCGCGCGCGGCGAGGATCCGGAGCCCGCCGACGACGCGGCCACCACCGGCGAGAATGCCGAGGAGCCCGTGGTCATGGCGGACATCGTGGACCGCGCGAGCCTGATCGAGGCGCTCGAGACACTGCCCCCCGAGGGCTGGGTCTCCTCGCGCGGTCGCGGGATCAGTGCCGAGGGCGTGCGCCGGTTGCGCGCATTGCGCCGGGACGTGCGAGACCTGCGCAGTGTGCTCGGGGACGAGCTGACCACCGTGATCCACGAGGTCGAGACCGTGCTGGGCCTCGATATCGAACTCGCCGCGCTGCCCGGGGAGGATCCCGTGCACGCGCGGCGCAACCTGGACGGCTTCCACGACCAGGCGGTCCAGTTCGCGGCCACGACCCGCACGCACGACGTCGCCGCGTTCCTGGACTGGCTCGAGGCCGCGTCCCACGAAGAGAACGGCCTGGAACTTCCGCCCGCGCACACGCGCCGGGACGCCGTACAACTGCTCACGGTCCACGCCTCCAAGGGCCTCGAGTGGGACCACGTCTACGTCCCCGGGCTCAACAAGAACGACTTCCCCTCCAAGAAGTCCTCCGCGTGGACCCTGGAAGCGGCCAAGCTGCCGTGGCCGTTACGGGGCGACGCCGCTCAGTTGCCCCAGTGGGATGCGCGCGTCTCGGACGTGCGCGAACTCGAGAGTTCTTACGAGGAGTTCGCGGAGGACGTCGAACAGTACGACCTCGCCGAGGAACGTCGGTTGGCCTATGTCGCGTTCACGCGCGCCAAGTCCCTGCTCGAACTCTCCGGCAGCGTGTTCCGGGGCACCGCCCAGGAGGTCAAGGAGGCCTCACCGTTTTTGCTCGAAGCGCGGGAGTTGGTCGAGGGATCGAGCCCCGGTTTCGAGGCGGGTCCGTGGGTCGAGCCGGGACCGGATGCCACCAACCCGCAGCGGGACACCCGGGTCAGCGCGCTGTGGCCGTACGACCCCGTGGAGGGACCGGAACTCGTGCGCACCGAACGCTCCGCCGACGGTGAGCACATGGAAACCGTGATCGCTCCGGCACACCGGGGCCGCCGAGAGGTCATGGAACGCGCTGCCCGCGCCGTGGCCGAGCGCGGTTTCCCGGACACCCGCGAGCTCACGGACGAGGAGTTGGCACAGGGGCCCTCCGGTGACGTGGTCACGCGGTGGCGGCGCGAGGCCGAACTGTTGCTGGGTCGCCGCGCGGCGTCCGAGGAGGACCGCAGCGTGCACATGCCCTCCCACGTCTCGGCGTCCGCGCTCGTGGCCATGGACACCGATCCCGAGGGGTTCATCAGCAATCTGCGCCGACCCATGCCACGCAAACCGGGCTCCGCGGCCCGGGCGGGCACGGCGTTCCACACGTGGGTTGAGAATTTCTTCGGGGACTCCGCGATTTTCGACGCGGACGAACTGCCCGGTTCCGACGACTACGTGGACGAGGACCTGGACCTGCCCCGGCTCGCCGAGACCTTCCGGAACAGCCCGTGGGCGTCTCTGGAGCCCTACGCGATCGAACTGCCCGTGGAGACCCCGGTGGGGTCGCTCACGGTGCGCGGTCGGATCGATGCCGTGTTCCGCACCGCGGACGGCTGGGAACTCGTGGACTGGAAAACAGGGCGAATCCCGCACGGTCGGGAGCTCAAGCGCAAGTCCGGGCAGCTCGCGCTGTACCGGTTGGCGTTCGCGCGGTTGCACGAGGTCCCGGTGGAGCTTGTGTCGGCGGCGTTCTACTACGTGGCCGCGGACCTGGTGGTGCGTCCCCACGACCTCGCGGACGAGACGGAACTCGAGGCCGTGGTGAGCTCGCTCTACGAGGTGGGCGTGACGGATCCGGACGCCGCGGAGGAACCGCCGGTGGAGGAGCCGCCCTCGCCGGAGTGATGGTCGGGGGACAAGCCGTAGTCGCTGGGGTGACCGTCCGGGGCGGAGTCGCCGTCGAGGGCGCGGCCGTCGGAGTCAGTGCGGTCCACCGAGTCGACGTCGGAGTCGCCGGCCCGATCCGCACCGGACGCGGCGGCCGACGCGGTCGAGGCGGGCGGCGGACCGGCCACCCCCGGGGACGGCGACGCGCTGGCCCGCACGTCCGCCGCGAGGGTCGTGAGCATCCGCTGGGCGTTGTCCACCATGGACGTGATGCCCCGGTCCACACCGCGCACGAGCCATTCCGCGAGCGCGAACTCGGCCTTGAGGTGCGCGCGGCGCAACAGATGGCGGTCCGGGGGTTGGACGGCCGCCACGGAGTAGGCCTCTATCACGGTGTCCGCGAACGCAGGGTCGGACATGCCCACGAGCCATGAGAAGTCCACGGCGGGATCGCCCACGTGCAGATCGCTCCACCCCGTGAAGGACGCGAGTGAACCGTGGTCCACGGTGATGTTGTCCTCGTGTAGGTCCCCGTGCACCACGCGCGTGGAGAACTGCCACAGCGTGGTGTCCTCGAGGGCCTCCTCCCACCGGCGCAATAGGTCCCCGGGGATCAGCCCCGTGGTCGCGGCCTGATCGAGATCGTGGAGCATGCGCTTGCGGCACTGTTCGGCGCTGTAGGCGGGCAGGTCCGCGTCCATCACGAGCGCACGGGGCAGAGAATGAAGGCACCCGAGCGAACGGCCCAGTTGCACGGCCAGGGGGGCGCGCGGCGTCGCACTCGGGGAGGGCGTGTGCACGGGAGGTTCGGGATGTTCGTTCTGCCGCTGGAACTCCCGCAGGCTAAGCGTGTGACCCGGCAGGTGCGAGTAGACAAAAGTGCGCAACCCGTCCTGCGCCACGGACCCCGCGACCGTGGGCAGGTGGAACGGCAACCGCGAGCGCACGGACGGGGTGAACGCCTGCAACACCAGGTGCTCGGTCTCCAGGCGCATGCTCGCTTCGGTGTTCAGGGGACTGCGGACGCGCCAGCGGCGGCCCTCGGAGTCCTGGACCACGCACGAGCGGAAATCCGCGGCGTCGTCGGGAGAAGGACCGGTGGCCACAGGGGCCACCCCGGGCACGGCCGCCGCCGCGACGGCGGCCAGCAATTCGGGGGTCGTTCTCACCTCACCCACCCTACCGGCCTCGGCCCGGGGCGGGCTGTCCACCGCGGCCCGTGAGGATGTCCGGACCCCGGTCTACAGTGGTCGGATGATCTCATGCCAGGACCGTCCCGGCGCCGTCGCGCCCCTGCTCGACGACGCCCAGCTGCCCTTCGCCGGGCGCCCCTTCGACCGGGACGCGGTCGCCCGGGAGCACTGCGATCTCGTGGCTGAGGCGCTCGCCTCGCCCACCGCGCGGGTGCTCGTGCTGCGGGGCTCCCAGGCCCCCACGCGCGACGGCGCCCTGGTCCTCCCGCTCGTGGCGGAGGTCCCGGGACCCACGGATGATGCCGCCCGCCCGGACGTGTACCTGGGCCGCCTGGCGGACGGCACCCAGGTGATCCTGCGCACCGTCCCCGAGGACACCCAGCTGTCCGGTCTCGACGGTGCCCGGTGGGAGGGGCTGCGCACGCTGGCCACCGTGGTGGACCCCGAGCAGACGTCGTTGCTCGTCACGGCGCAGGCGGTGGCCTTGTGGCACCGCGACCACCCGCGGTGTCCTCGCTGCGGGGCGCTCACGCAGAGCATCCGCTCCGGGTGGGCCCGGCGCTGCCCCGAGGACGACTCGCTGCACTTCCCCCGCACGGATCCAGCGGTCATCGTGGCGGTGGTCGAGGACGGCCCGGACCCGGCCTCGCAGCGCATCCTGCTGGGCCGCTCTGCGGCATGGGCCGGCAACATGTACTCCACGTTCGCAGGCTTCGTCGAGCCGGGGGAGTCCGCCGAGCAAGCGGTCGTGCGCGAGGTGCGCGAGGAGGCCGGGATCACGGTGGACACCGTGCAGTACCAGGGCTCTCAGCCGTGGCCGTTTCCCCGCTCCCTGATGCTGGGCTTCCGCGCCGTGGCCCACACGTCGGTGGCCGAGGCGGACGGCGAGGAGATCCTGGACGTCCGGTGGTTCACGCGCGAGCAGCTGCTCACGAGCACCCGCACCGGTGAGGTCACGCTGCCGGGGAGGGTGTCGATCGCGCACGCGCTGATCGTCAGCTGGCTGGGCGAGGACCTCCCGGGGACCGCCTGGTGAGCGTGGAGCAGAGCGCCGAGGAGCGGATCCTCGGAGGCCTGGACCCGGAGCAGCGCGTGGTCGCGACCACACTGAACGGTCCGGTGTGCGTGCGCGCTGGAGCGGGCACCGGCAAGACGCGGGCCATCACCCACCGCATCGCGTGGGGCATCGCCTCGGGGGTCTATACCCCCCAGAAGACCCTGGCCCTGACCTTCACCGCGCGCGCCGCCAATGAGATGCGCCAGCGGCTGCGGGCCCTCGGGGCTCCCGGTGTGCAGGCCCGGACCTTCCACTCTGCCGCCCTGCGCCAGCTGCAGTACTTCTGGCCGCAGGCCGTGGGTGGGCCCCCGCCGGGGCTCGTGAACCACAAGGCGAGACTGATCACTGAGGCCGCCCAGGCCATGCGCCTGACCACGGACCGGGCGACCGTCCGGGACGTCGCGGCCGAGATCGAGTGGGCCAAGGTCTCCATGCACACCCCGGACACCTATCCGCAGGCGGCGGGCCAGCGGGACATGCCCGCGGGCTACGACGTCCGCACCATGCAGCGGCTCTACCAGTCCTACGAGGACCTCAAGGCGGACCGGCACCTGATCGACTTCGAGGACGTCCTGCTGATCACGGTGGGGATCCTGGAGGAGGACGAGCGGATCGCCGCGGCGGTGCACGCGCAGTACCGCCAGTTCGTGGTGGACGAGTACCAGGACGTCTCGCCCCTGCAGCAGCGGCTGCTGGACGCGTGGCTCGGCTCCCGGGACGATCTCTGCGTGGTGGGGGACGCCTCCCAGACCATCTACTCCTTCACGGGCGCCACGTCCCGGCACCTGCTGGAGTTCCCGTCCCGGTACCCCGGCGCGTCTGTGGTGGAGCTGATCCGCGACTACCGCTCCACCCCTCAGGTGGTCAACACCGCCAACCGGCTGCTGGCCGCGCGCCGTCCGTCCCTCACGTCCACCCCGGACACGTGGGCCACACCGCTGCGACTGGTCTCCCAGCGCCCCGCGGGCCCCGAGCCCGCGTGGAACGAGTACCCGGACGACGAGGCCGAGGCCGCGGGCGTGGCCGTGCGGATCCAGGACCTGATCGACGACGGCGTGGCCCCGCACGAGATCGCCGTCCTGTTTCGCACCAACGGCCAGTCGCAGGCATTCGAAGCCGCACTCGCGGATGCGAACATCGGTTTCCAGCTGCGCGGCTCCGAACGGTTCTTCAACCGGCCCGAGATCCGGCAGGCCATCGTGCAGATCCGTTCCGCCGCACGCACGGCGGGCGCGGACCGCGCGGACGTCCCCCAGCAGGTGCGGGACATGCTCGGTTCGCTCGGCTACACGGAGCGGGCCCCGCGCTCCGACAGCGCCACGCGCGCCAAGTGGGAGTCCCTGCGTGCACTCGTCTCGCTCGCGGACACCATGGCCCGCCGCGCCGTGGCGGACGGCGAGACGCTGTCGCTCGCCGGTTTCGCGCAGGAGATCGAACGCCGTGCGACCACCCAGGAGGCCCCGGTGGTGGACGGGGTCACGCTCGCGTCCCTGCACTCGGCTAAGGGCCTGGAGTGGGATGCCGTGTTCCTCGTGGGGCTCTCCGAGGGACTCATGCCCATCAGCTTCGCCGACACCCCGGATGCCATGGACGAGGAGCGCCGGCTGCTCTACGTGGGGATCACCCGCGCGCGGGAGCACCTCGTGCTCTCGTGGTCGCTGTCCCGGACCCCGGGCGGTCGGCCCAACCGGGCCCGGTCCCGTTTCCTCGACGCCGTGCTGCCCCCCGCGCCGCGCACCCCGGCACGACGCCGCGGCGGCCGCTAAGCGGGTGCGGCCGAGGCCCGGCCGGGACCGGTACCACCACCCGGTGACGCGTTGTGTGGTCGCAGCGCGGCGGGTGAGCGTGGACCGGGACCGGCCCGTGCGGCGTCGTCAGCTGCGCTCCGCGCTCGCCCAGAACTCGGTGGCCAGGCGGGCGAACTCGTCGGGCCGCTCGATCATGGGCCCGTGGCCGGTGTCGGGAAACCGGTGGCTGCGAGCCCCCAGGGCCTTCGCCCCGCGGGCGAGGTGACGGAAGGGCAGCACCGTGTCCTTGTCGCCCCACATGATGAACACGGGAACACCGGTGGCCCGCACGCGGGGGAGCAGCCGGCGCCGCCAGGGCCGCTTCACACCCGCGATCGAGCCGATCGAGCGCAGCATCTGCAGCATGGCCTCGGAGCCGCCGGGGCGCTGCGCGAGCTCGTAGCCGCGTTCCACGCGCTCGGGCGTGGCCAGGGCGGGGTCGTGGTACATGGCCCGCTCGGAGCGCAGCGCACCCTTGCGGCTCGGTGCCAGTGCGCGCTCGCCCACCCCGGGCAGCGCCGCGAGACGCAGGGCCGGGCTCACGCCCCGTCCGAATCCTGCGGAGTCCACGAGCAGCAGGCTGCGCACGAGTTCCGGGTGGTCGGCGGTGAGCTGCATGGCCACGGCCCCGCCCAGGGAGTTGCCGGCCACGTGGGCCGGCGCAATGCCCTGGGCGCGCACGAACTCCGCCACGCGGGAGGCGAGATTCGAGAGGCTCATGCCCTCGGTGGGGACCTCGGAGCCACCGAAGCCGGGGAGGTCCACGCTGATCACACGGTGCCGCGCGGCCAGACGCTCGTGCTGCTCGTCCCAGTCGGCCAGGCTGCGTCCGATCCCGTGGATCAGCAGCACCGGGGTGCCCTCACCGGTCTCGCGCCAGCTCAGCCCGTTCCACATCTGCGTGCTCACGCGCCCACCCCCGAGGCGGTGCGGGCGGGCACCGTGAACTCCAGTTGCTCGTCCTTCTCGGCACCCGGACGGAACAGCACCCGGTCCCGCAGGTAGTTCTGCCGCACGTTCCATGCCCCGTCGCGGCCCTGGCGGGGCAGCAGGTGCGCGCCACGCTGGATGTAGCCGGAGGCCAGGTCGATGAGCGGGCGCAGCCCGGTGCGGGGGCCGGAGTACCGGGGCGTGACGGCCACGGCACCCTCGCGGTCCATGCGGTCCAGCAGCCGCCGGAAGTACTCTGTGATCAGGTCCACGCGCAGGGTCCACGAGGAGTTCGTGTACCCGATGGCGAAGGCCATGTTGGGGACGCCGTCGAGCATCATGCCGCGGTAGCTCACGCGCGCGGCCGGATCCACGGTCTCCCCGTCCACCACGAGATCCATGTTCCCAAGAAACTGCACGTTGAGCCCCGTGGCGGTGACGATCACGTCCGCCTGGAGGTGACGGCCCGAGCGCAGCTGGATGCCGTCCGCGGTGAAGCGTTCGATGGTGTCCGTGACCACCTCGGCGTGGTCCCCGCGCACAGCCTTGAAGAAGTCGCCGTCCGGTGCCGCGCACAGCCGCTGGTCCCACGGGTCGTACTCGGGGGTGAAGTGCTCGTCCACCGGGAAGGTGGGGCCCAGGTGCTTCACAGCCCCGCGGTGCAGCAGGTCCCGCATGGCCTGCGGTCGGCGGCGGCTGAACTCGTAGATGGCCATGGAGCGCACGATGTTGCGCCAGCGGTTGGCCTCCCCGGCCACGCGCGGCGGCAGCCACTTGCGCAGCTTGATGCCAGTCTCGTCCCTGCCGGGCACGGAGGCCACGTAGGACGGGGAGCGCTGCAGCATGCTCACGTGAGCGCCGCGGTCCGTGAGCGCGGGCACGAGGGTCACGGCGGTGGCGCCGCTGCCGATCACGACCACGCGACGGCCCGCCACGTCCAGGTCCTCCGGCCAGTGCTGCGGGTGGACCACGGTCCCCTCGAACTCGGACAGCGTGGGCCAGTCGGGGGTGAAGCCCTCGTCGTAGCGGTAGTAGCCCGTGGCCATGAACAGCCACCGGCCGGTGAGCTGCTCGGCCCCGCCCGTGTGGACGTCGCGGTGCGTGACGGTCCACGTGTGGGTTTCGGAGGACCACCGTGCCTGCTCGGCCCGCCGCCCGAACCGGATGTCCTTCGTGACGTCGGCCTCCTCGGCCGCCGAGTGGACGTAGTCGAGGATGGTGTCCCCAGTGGCCAGGCTGCGCTCTCCTGTCCAGGGGTGGCTGCGGTAGCCGAAGGTGGCCATGTCCGAGTCCGAGCGGATACCCGGGTACCGGAAGAGGTCCCACGTGCCGCCCATGTTCTCGCGCGCCTCGAGGATGCGGACGGTGCGGCCGGTGCCGGCGAGCTCCCGAGCGGCGCCGATGCCGGAGATCCCGGCACCGATGATGATCACGTCGACGTCCTGAGTGTCCATGTGGTTCTCCAACTTCCTTGCGGTCGCGCGCCCCGGTCGGATCCGGGTGGTGCAGCCGGTGCCCGACGGCGTTCCCGACGGGTACCGGCTCCGAAACCTCGCGGCAACGTGGCCGCTTCCAGTTCCCTGCAGGCAGGCCGTGCGCCGGGAGGGGCCCGGGTCGGCAGCGGTCCGTGCCGGTGCACACTAACGCGTGTTAGCTTGATGGTTGTCGAGTGTAACAGCTCACATTCGTGAGGCATCAGGGCCCGGCGGCGGTGGGCCACTCGCTACCATGTGGCCACCGACCTCCAGGGAGAACTCACGAGCATGCACCGGCACCGCACCCCCGCACGGCGGGCCACGAGCGCCGATGTGGCACGGCTGGCCGGGGTCTCCCGCACCACCGTGAGCTTCGTGCTCAACGACACCCCCTCACAGTCCATCTCCGCGGGCACCCGACGCCGCGTGCTCGACGCCGCCCGGGAGCTCTCCTACGCGCCCTCGGCGGAGGCGCGGGCGCTCGGCCGGGGCCGCTCCACCTCCGTGCTGCTATACCTCCCGCCAGCGGGGTCCCTCACCGAGGACATCGGGATGATCGTGGAGCGGCTCTCGGTGCTGTTCTCCGAGGTGGGGCTGTCCATGGTGATCCATGCGTGGACCCGCCGCCCCGCCGCCCAGGTCTGGTCCTCCCTGACGCCGGCCGCCGTGCTCGCGTGGGACCTCGCGGAGGACGACGCCGAGCGCATGCGTCGAAGTGGCGTGCGCGGCGTCGTCTCCTGGACCGGTTCGGACGACATGGGGCGGTGGATCACGGGTCTCCGTGAGCGGGACATCGCCAGGGTGCAGGTGCAGCGGCTCGTGGCCGCGGGCCATACGCACCTGGGCTATGCGATCACGGGCGGGGAGCACATGCACGGCGTCTCCCAGTGGCGCTTCGAGGTGCTGCAGCGCGAGTGCGCGGCCCGTGGCCTGCCTCGCCCGAGCGCTCTTCCCCTTCCTGCGGATCCCCGCGGGGCGGCCGATGTGCTGCTGCAGTGGCGCGAACGGCACCCGGGGGCGTCCGGGGTGTGCGCCCACGACACCACCGCCGCGCTCGCCGTGCTCTGCGGGATGCGGCGGCTCGGCTGGAAAGCGCCCGCGGACCTCGCGATCGTGGGGGTCAACGACTCCCCGGCGGCGGCGCTGGCCGACCCTCCGCTGACCATGGTGGCGCTGGACCCGGAGGTCACGGCCCGGCACATCGTGGCCGTGATCAACGCCCTGGTGCGGGACGAGCCCGCACCCTCGCCCCCGGACACGGCGGGGGCCTTCACGGTGGACCGCGACTCCGTCTGAGCGGGCACGGGTGGTACGGCGCACTCCGCACACACGGTTCACAGCCCGGTGAACGCGAGGGAGCACAGGCACCTCGGATCCGGGGCCAACGGCAGAACCGTCAGCCCCCGGCGCAGCACGAGGCACGCTTCCGGACCGTCAGGTGACTGCGTTCCGGCGGTGGGCCGGGCCGGCGGTGGGCCGGACGGTGCCGTTTCGGTGCCGGCAGGTGGCACGTGCGGGGGAGCGTGGTGTGGCGGGTCGGACGGTGCCGCCCGCGGAGCGGCGTCGTCCCGCAGCGCGTGGGACAGCAGGCGACCCGCGATCTCCCCGGTGGCCACCGTGCGCGTCAGCACGGCCACCGTCCCGTCCTGACGCGGAAGCAGAGGCTCGCCGGGCGTGGTTGGGGACCCACGGAACGCGCGTCGCGCTTCACGGACCGCACTCGCCACACAGGCCCGGCACGGGCGGTGCGCCCAGTCGGTGAGGGGCCAGACAACCACGGACCCGCCGTCGCGGACCACGCTCAGGGTGGGCAGCGCCGGGTCCAGGTCCGGGGAGGAAGCCGTGGCGAGGTCCGCCACGAGATCACCGGGCACGGACCACGTGTGGAGCACCACGGCGGTGGGCACCGCCGCCGACGGGAAGAGCTCGGGTGCGCTGAGCGGGGCGCAGCGCGGGGATCTGCGCCGCAGCAGGGTCCTCAGCACCAGTTCACGCGGCTGGCCCTGGAACTCCGCGGGATACGGGCCGTGGCGGACGTCCGCGGTCCCGACGGGTGCAGGATCCCGGACGTTGAGCAGGCAGACCCCGGCCTCCGCGAGCGCGAGGCACACGGCGGCGGTGAGGGGGTCGAGCCCGAGCGCGAGAACGCGCAGCTCGTCGAGCGCCGGGGGAGCGCAGGGTTCCTCGGGGGCGGTTGGGCAACGGTGGGTCATGGCACCAGGGTTGCCGAAGCGGGGTGCTCCCGCGGCCGGAGCGGGGCAATCCACAGGACGGGTGCCGCGGGCACCGTGCTCCCCTTCTGCGTCCCGGTTCGTGCCCCGCCCGGGCGGGGTGGTGAACTGGGGGCATGCCCCAACCACGAGCCAGAATCGTCGAACCACCGGAGGAGATGCCGGAGATCGTCGTCAAACGCAGTGCCCGCCGCACCAAGACCGTCAACGCCCACTTCAGCGGGGACGCCGTGGTGCTCTCGGTGCCGCAACGGGCCACCCGTGCCCAGATCGCGCATTGGAGTGCAACTCTCGTTCCCAGGGTCGTGGCCAAGCGGCGCGCGGCGGAGGCGGCCTCGCGCACGCGGCACTCCGACACGGCGCTGGAGGAGATGGCGCAGCGGCTGTCCCGGACCTACCTGGAGGGTCGTGCCCGGCCCACGAGCATCACGTGGTCCGCCCGCCAGCACACACGGTGGGGCTCGGCGACCCCCGCCACGGGTGCCATTCGGATCTCACGGCGACTCGCGGACGCGCCCGAGTGGGTTCTGGAGACCGTGGTGCTGCACGAGCTCGTGCACCTGCTCGAGGCTCACCACAACGAGCGGTTCTGGGAGATGGCACGGCGCCACCCCAGGGCGCACGACGCCGCCCAGTTCCTGGACGGCGTCGCGTGGGCGGAGCGGAACCCCGCGCAGGTCACGGGCCGGGAGTGAGGCACCCGAGGGGCCAGCCCGGCGAGCCGGGTCGGCGAGGGGCCGGTACGAGGTCCGCACGAGTCTCGGTGCGAGTGGCCCCGGGCCGTTCGCACGGGCCCGGCCGCGAACCCTGAAGTCCGTACGACGGGCCTACTACACGGAGGCCCAGCCGCTCACGATCAGTCCTCGTCCCGCGTGGTGTCGGGATCGTCCTGGTCGTCGTCGCCGGCAGTGCCCGTGCTCTCACCCGGCTCGCGTTCAGGCGACGTCTCCCCGGACGCACCCTGCTTCGCGTCCGCGGAGGCCTGGCCGGTGGAACTCGCGCCCCCCGGGGCCTGCCGACCGTCCTCGTACCCGCCGGCCAGCAGCTTCTCCAGGGCGGCGTCCATCTCCTCGTCGCTGGCCGTGAGCAGCCCGCGGCGCTCCTCGAAGCCCTGGGGATCGTCGAGGTCCTCGTTGGTGGGCAGCAGCTCGGGGGACTCCCAGAGGCTGTCGCGCTCGGTGATCCCGCGCTGTTCCTCCACGTAGCCCCAGAAGGTCGCTGCCTCACGCAATCGGCGGGGGCGCAGTTCGAGACCCACGAGGGAACCGAAGGTGCGCTCGGCGGGCCCGCCCTCGGCGCGGCGTCGGGCCATCATCTCGGTGAGGGCGGCGGCGGAGGGGATGTTGGCAGTGGAGGCCACGGTGACGCGGTTGACCCAACCCTCCACGAGCGCGAGGACCGTCTCGAGCTTGGCGAGTGTGGCCTCCTGGCGCGGGGTCATCTCGGGGCTGAACACGCCGGAGGCCAGCGCGTCCTGGATGCCCGAGGGGTCGGAGGGGTCGAGTTCCTGGGCGATGGACTCGATCCGGTCCATGTCGATGTGGATCTCGGACGCGAACGCCGTGATCAGGTCCAGCACGTACTGGCGCAACCACGGCACACCGTGGAACAAACGCGTGTGGGCGGCCTCGCGGATGGCCAGGTACAGCATCACGTCCGAGGCCGGCAGGTCCAGCCCCTCGCTGAACTCGGCCACGTTGGACGGCACGAGCGCGCAGCGGTCCTTGGCCAGGGGGATGCCCACGTCCGTGGAGGACAGCACCTCGCACGAGAGCGCACCCACGGCCTGTCCCAGCTGCATCCCGAACATCATGGAGCCCGCGCCGGAGAGCATCCCGGACAGGTCCGCCCCGCCCATGGCCTGGGAGAGCTCGGGGGGCAACTGCTGGGTGAGGGCGTCGGACATGGCCTTGGACACGGAGGTGGCTACCGGGGTGGTCATCTCCTTCCAGGTCTCCCACGTGGCCTCGATCCACTCGGCGCGCGCCCACGCGGACGGCAGCACGGGGGCTTCGCCGAACGCGGTGTTGTCCGTGAGCCACAGGTCCGCGAGCTTCATGGCGTCGTTCACGGCGCCCTTCTGCTTCGCCGAGACGGACGCGTCGCCCTTCTGCGCGGCCACCTGACGGGCGTGCTGGTTGGCGAGCTCCCAGTTGATGGGCTCCCCCGAGGAGGTCGAACTCATCATGGACTGGATCTGCTGGAACATCATGGACATGGCCTGCGGGTCCATGGGCATACCGGCCGGCATGTCACCGGGCTTCATGTTCCCGGAGCCCAGCAGACGCTCGAACATCTCCTGGAACGGGTCCTTGGGGTTCTCGCCGTTCTCGTCGTACGGAGGGTTCGAAGGCATGGGACCGCCAATCGTCGTGGAGGATCTAGGACTGCTCAAACCCTAGCCGTCCGCCCCGGGCCCGAACCACCGCGTGCGCGCCCAGTTCGCTGATGGCTCAGGTACCCTCCGGGCGCCCGTTCACCGGGAGCGGGCGACGCCGCCGTCCCCGGCCGTGCGGCGTCTTCGAACCTTCCACGAGGGCGTGCGACGTACGCCCCAGACGGTGTGCGCGGGACCTTCCCAGGGTGGGCCGAGTACGCTGGGACGGTCCTGGAGGCCGTGGAGAGGAAGCGACGTGACGGGTGAGCAGAAGGGGGCGCGGCGCGGATTCCTCCGCCGCCGGTCGTTGCCGTCGGTCGCGCTCGCGGGGACCACGGTGCTGCTGCTCGCGGGCGTGGTGCTGCCCGCGCCGTACGTCGTGGAATCCGCCGGACCCACGTTCAACACCGTGGGCAGTCACGACGACAAGCAGCTCGTCAAGATCACGGGCGCCCCGACCTACCCGAGCGACGGCCGGTTGGACCTGACCACCGTGTACGTCACGGGCGGACCCTCCGGGCGGCTCAACTCCATCAACGCGCTGCTGGGCTGGTTGGATCCCTCCGATGCCGTGATCCCGGAGGACACCCTTTACCCGCCGGACACCACGGGCCAGCAGGTGGACGAGTCCAACGCCGCGGCCATGGTCACCTCCCAGGAGGACTCCGTGGCGGCCGCGCTGAACCACCTGGGCAAGCCGTTCACAACCACCTTGACCGTGCACGCCGTGATCCCCGGCGGCGCCGCGGACGGTGTCCTGCGGGCCGGGGACCGGATCCTCTCCGTGAACGGCACGCAGGTCACCTCGCTCGAGCTGTTGCGCGAGCAACTCGACGCCGCGGGGGAGCGGGGAGCGGACGTCGTCGTGCGCCGGGACGGCAGGACGGTCACCGAACACGTGAAGCTGACCCGGGACGAGGACTTGCAGCGGTGGCAGCTCGGCGTGTACCTCGTACCGAAATACGAGTTCCCCGTGGACGTGGACTTCCAACTGGACCAGGTGGGTGGGCCCAGCGCCGGGATGATGTTCGCGCTGGGGATCGTCGAGGAACTGACCCCCGGATCGATGGCGGGCGACGAACACATCGCGGGTACCGGAACGATCTCGGCGGACGGGAAGGTCGGTCCCATCGGCGGGATCCGACAGAAATTGCAGGGCGCAGCGGAGTCCGGTGCCACGTACTTCCTGGCCCCCTCGGACAATTGCGGTGAGGTGGCCGGGCACGTCCCGGATGGTCTCACGGTGATCGAGGTGAAGACACTGGGAGATGCTGTGGAAGGGGTCGAAAAAGCGGCGTCCGGATCGGTCGTGGAGCTGCCTTCCTGCGGCACCCGGTGACATCCCGAGGTGGTGAAATTGCATGCCGCGACGGGGGCCAGCACAATAGGGTGGACACTGATCATTGACAGATCATCATCCGTGCCCAGGGAATTCAGAGGTATTCAGTGACCGCCGGATCCACATCCCCACGTCCATCCAGCGGGTCCGCAGCGGGCCGCAAGAAACACGGGGCCCTGTTGCCCACAGTGATCGCGGTGGTGGTCCTCATCGCCCTGTTCGTGGGGTTCACCCAGGTCTACACGAACATCCTCTGGTTCGAGCAGCTCGGCTACCTGCGGGTGTTCGTCACCCGTAACCTCGCGATGATCGGTCTGTTCATCATCTCCGCCGTGATCGTGGCCACGCTCATGTTCCTGAGCCTGTGGCTCGCGTACCGCAACCGCCCCCGGGACACCGGCCAGGTCAGCGACAACATGCAGAAGTACCAGCAGGCGCTGGACCCCGTGCGCAAGATCGTCATGGTGGCCGTCCCGGTGATCTTCGGGCTGTTCGCCGCCTCCACGATCGCGTCCCAGTGGCAGACCGTGCTGCTGTTCCTCAACCAGGAACCCTTCGGACAGACCGACCCCCAGTTCGACCTGGACCTGGGCTTCTACGTGTTCACCCTCCCGTTCCTGCGGCTGCTGATCGGCTTCCTGGTCACCGCCCTGCTGCTCGCCGGTGTGGCCGGGTTGCTCATGCACTACGTCTACGGCGGGATCCGCATCCATGAACGCGGGATCGCCACGACCCGTTCCTCCCGCGTGCACCTGGGCTCCATCGTGGCCGCGTTCCTCGCGCTGCAGGCCGTGAACTTCTGGCTGGACCGCTACGCGACCCTGACCTCCAACTCGGGCAAGTGGACCGGTGCGCTGTACACCGACGTCAACGCCGTGATCCCCACCAAGGGCATCCTGGCGATCGCCGCCGTCCTGGTGGCCATCCTGTTCGTAGTGGCCGGGTTCATCGGCCGTTGGAAGCTGCCCCTGATCGGTGCCGCGATGCTCGTGGTCGTGGCCGTGGTGGCCGGTGGGCTCTACCCGTGGGCCATCCAGCGCTTCCAGGTGACCCCCACGGAGCAGGCGCTCGAGAACGAGTACATCCAGCGCAACATCACCATGACCCGACAGGCCTACGGTCTGGACAACACCGAGGTCACCCCGTACGACGCCACGACCCAGACCGAACAGGGTGCGCTGCGCCAGGACACGGAGACCACCTCCAACATCCGTCTGCTGGACCCCAACGTGGTCTCCTCCGCGTTCGCCCAGCTGCAGCAGTTCCGGCCGTACTACCAGTTCTCCGACATGCTCAACGTGGACCGCTACACGATCGACGGGCAGACCCAGGACACGGTCATTGCGACCCGTGAACTGAACCCGGACCAGATCCAGGGCTGGTACAACCAGTCGGTGGTCTACACCCACGGCTACGGCGTGGTGGCCGCGTACGGCTCCCGCGTGCAGTCGGACGGCAAGCCCCAATTCATGCAGGCCGGGATCCCGTCCCGCGGTGAGATCTCCAACGACTACGAGCCGCGGATCTACTTCGGGGAGAACTCGCCCGAGTACTCGATCGTGGGTGGCTCCCCGGAGGACCCGCCGCTTGAGCTGGACCGCCCCCAGACCAACGACGGGGACGCCCAGGACGCCAAGACCACGTTCGCCGGCAACGGCGGCCCCACCGTGGGCAACTGGTTCAACAAGCTGTCCTACTCCATCAAGTTCCAGTCCACGGACATGCTGCTCTCGGACGCGGTGCGCCAGGAGTCCCAGATCCTCTACGACCGCAACCCGCGTGAGCGGGTGGAGAAGGTGGCCCCCTACCTCACGGTGGACGGCAACCCGTACCCGGCGATCGTGGACAACAAGGTCGTGTGGATCGTGGACGCCTACACCACGGCGGCGTCCTACCCGTACTCCACGCCGTCCGTGCTCCAGGACGCCACCCAGGACACCCAGACCGCGCAGGGCACCGCCGCTGCGTTGCCGCCCGAGCGTGTGAACTACATCCGTAACTCGGTCAAGGCCACGGTCAACGCCTACGACGGTTCCGTGGATCTCTACGCGTGGGACGACCAGGACCCCGTCCTGAAGTCGTGGCAGAAGGTCTTCCCGAACACGCTCAAGCCGTACTCGGAGATGTCCGCGGACCTCATGGCCCACGTGCGCTACCCCGAAGACATGTTCAAGGTCCAGCGTGAGCTGCTCAACCGCTACCACGTCACGGACGCGAACAGCTTCTACGCGAGCGACGACGTGTGGTCCGTGCCCAACGACCCCACCCAGCAGAATCAGGACGTCCCGCAGCCGCCGTACTACCTCTCCATGCGCATGCCGGGTGAGGACAAGGCGAACTTCTCGCTCACCTCGTCCTTCATCCCGCAGCAGAACGAGTCCGGCAACACCCGTAACGTGATGTACGGGTACCTCTCCGCCAACGCGGACGCCGGGACGGGTGAGGACGGCGTCAAGAGCGAGGACTACGGCAAACTGAGGCTGCTCGAACTGCCGCGCTCCTCGGTGGTGCCCGGTCCGGGCCAGGCACAGAACTTGTTCAACTCGGACACGGATGTGTCCCAGGAGCTGAACCTGCTGCGTCAGGGTGCGTCCGAAGTCATCAACGGCAACCTGCTGACACTGCCCGCGGGCGGGGGCATGCTCTACGTCCAGCCCGTGTACGTGCAGTCCTCCGGCGATGCCGCCTACCCCACCCTGCGCCGCGTCCTCGTGGGCTTCGGTGAGAAGGTCGGATTCGCCCCCACGCTCGACGGCGCTCTGGACGAGGTCTTCGGCGGTAACTCCGGTGCCACCACGGACACCGGGGCCGGCGTGAACGACCAGGCCGCGGAGGCCGCCCAGGGCGGCGACGGGCGCACCGGCGCGGTGGACGACGGCGCGTCGGCCAGCCCCTCGCCGCAGCCCTCCGGGACCCCGTCGCCGCGCTCCACGTCCCTGCAGCAGGCTCTGGACAACGCCAACCAGGCCATGCAGGAAGCGGATCGGGCACGCCGGGACGGTGACTGGACGCAGTACGGCGAAGCCCAGGACCGGCTGAAGCAGGCCATCGACGAGGCCATGCGTCAGGACGGTGCCACCCCGTAATCCAGGGGAGACGCCCGAAGGGCGGTGATCGGGTTCTCCCGGTCACCGCCCTTCGCCATCACCGTCCCCCCCTTGTCGCCGCCCCTGTCCTCACCGCCCCTCGCCATCGGGGCGCTGTCCCGTGCGGATCCGCGCCGGGGGACACCCGATTTGCACGATCCGTTCACCCTCCGTATAGTTGAGGACGTCGCCGCGGGGTGGAGCAGTTCGGTAGCTCGCTGGGCTCATAACCCAGAGGTCGCAAGTTCAAATCTTGCCCCCGCAACCACGAAGAAGCCCGGTTTCCCAGGAAACCGGGCTTCTGGCATGTCCGGACACGTGTCCGGGGCTACGTCGCGACAAGTAGTGGGGGCAAACCCCCCGCGGCGGCCGCGGGTTGTGGACCGCGGCGGACCCCCCGCGGGGGTGGTGGGCCGCCGGGGGGGGCGCCGCAACAGTCGGCCACCCCC
>NZ_LZMM01000037.1:0-24477 GCF_001665945.1 Kocuria sp. ICS0012
CAAACGCGGAGAGATCGACTGGTCCGCCCCCGCAGAAGCCATCACCCGCTACGACCTCACCTACCCCGCCGCCGGCACCAGCGGTAACTCCGGAGTCGACGCCTAACCCACCAACCCACCACCACGACGCCCCCCACACCACCCACCCACACACGGACGGGACAGTGCGGGGGCGCCGTCGTACCATGCAAACGCGTTAAACCTCGAAGACCGAACCCGCGGCGGGCTCGCCCTGACCCGTATTCGCGGACGCGCGCACCCCGCCTGCAACTCGACGCGGGGCACCCGCCCCGGCGTGCGGCGTCGTCGTCCGGGGACATCCCCCCGGACGGGCGAACGGCATGGACTACCCTCGACTCATGCCCTCCGACACCTCCGGCTCCGCCGCCCGCAAAGCACGCTCCACGCGCCGGGTGACCTGGCCGCTCCGCAGTCGGCAACAGGGCACACCGCACCCCAAGACGCTGGACAACCTCACGGCCAATCTAGGGCAGGTCTCGACCGTGGCAGTGCAGCGGTTAAGCACGTCCCTGCCGTGGTTCTCCCAGCTGCGCGCGGACGAACGCTCGGAACTCGGGCTGCTCGCCCAGCGCGGTATCGCGTCCTTCGTGCGGTGGTACGAGAACCCGCAGGAACCCGTGTGGGTGCTGACGGAGATCTTCAAGCAGGCCCCCACGGAACTGACCCGCTCCATCACGCTGCAGAACGCACTGCAGGTGCTGCGCATCGTCGTGGACGTGGTCGAGGAGAAGGTCCCCGAGCTCGCCCAGCACAACGACGAGGTGGCGCTGCGCGAGGCCGTGCTGCGCTTCTCGCGCGAGGTCGCCTTCGCCGCCGCGGACGTCTATGCCAAGGCCGCCGAGAACCGAGGCTCGTGGGATGCGAGGCTGGAATCGCTCGTGGTGGACGGGATCCTGCGCGGCGACCACTCCGACTCCATGCGCTCCAGGGTCTCCGCGCTCGGCTGGACCGACCAGGGGGACGTCACGGTCATGGTGGGCCCCGCGCCCGCCACCACCGGACCCGCCGGTGTGGAACGCATCCGGCGCGCGGCCGGCCGCCATGCCACGGAATGCCTCGTGGCCATCCAGACCGACCGGCTCGTACTCGTGCTCGGCGGGCTCCGAGACCGCATGCGTTCCCTGACCAAGCTCGCGGCGGTGTTCGGTGAGGGGCCTGTGGTCCACGGGCCCGCGGTGTCCTCCGTGTTCGAGGTCAAGGAATCGGCGGATCGCGCCCAGGCAGGATTGCGCGCCGCCGCGGCCTGGCCCCAGGCACCGCATCCCGTCTACTCCGAGGACCTGTGGCCCGAACGCGCCATCAGCGGGGACCCGCTCGCGCTGCGCTCCATGGTGGAGGCCGTGTGGGAACCGCTCTCGGCGTCCTCCACCGGACTCGTGGACACCCTCACCACCTACCTGTGCGTGGGGCACTCGCTCGAGGCCACCGCGCGCGAGCTGTTCGTCCACGCCAACACCGTGCGCTACCGGTTGCGCCGCGTCAGCGACATCACCGGGTGGGACCCCCTGCTGCCGCGGGACGCGTTCGTGCTGCACTGCGCCGTGCTCGCGGGCCGGCTGAACAGTCAGCCATGACATGGTCTTGTAGACCTCCCACAAAGCTCGTCCCCCAGGTTGGTGACACCGACCAGTCCGTGGCGCGGTCCACTCTTGGTGGAATGAACGGGTGATTGCAGTTGTCTGCCCCGGTCAGGGGTCCCAGAAGCCAGGTTTCCTTTCTGAGTGGTTGTCCGTTCCCGGAGTGTCCGACCACCTGAGCGAGCTGTCCGACGCCGCCGGGCTGGATCTCACGCACTACGGCACCCAGGCGGACGAGGAGACAATCAAGGACACCGCGGTGGCCCAGCCCCTCATCGTGGCCGCGGGTCTCGTGGCCGGGCGGCTGCTCGCGCCGAGCTTGGAGGACCGCTCCGACGTCGTCTTCGCGGGGCACTCCGTCGGTGAGATCACCGCCGCCGCGCTGTCCGGCGTGCTGAGCGAGGCGGACGCCATGCGGTTCGTGCGCGTGCGCGCCACGGAAATGGCCCGCGCAGCCGCCGTCTCCCCCACGGGGATGGCCGCGGTGCTGGGCGGTAAGCCAGACGACGTCGCTCAGGCCATCGCCGCCGTCGGCGCCACCGCCGCGAACGCGAACGGCGGTGGCCAGGTGGTGGCCGCCGGGACGATCGAGCAGCTCGACGCCCTCGCGGAGAACCCTCCGGCGCGGGCAAAGGTCATCAAGCTCAAGGTCGCCGGCGCGTTCCATACCGAGCACATGGCGCCCGCGCTGGAGCCGCTGCGTGAGCTCGTGCCGCAGCTGTCCCCGAATGATCCGAAGCACCCCCTGCTGAGCAATTTCGATGGTGCCCGGGTCGACGGCGGTGCAGCGGCCGTGGACTCGCTCGTGGAGCAGGTCTGCCGCCCGGTGCGGTGGGACGCGTGCATGGAGACCCTGGCCGAGCTGCAGGTCGAGCACATCGTGGAACTGCCGCCGGCCGGGGCCCTCGTGGGTCTGGCCAAGCGCGGGCTCAAGGGCGTGCCCGCAACCGCGGTCAACACACCGGAGGACCTGGAGACGGTGCGGAGTATTCTGAGCTGATAAGTGTGCGCACGCACCCGGACAACTCGTGAACTGCACCAGGTAAGGAGTC
This sequence comes from Kocuria sp. ICS0012, assembly GCF_001665945.1. NCBI lineage: Bacteria > Bacillati > Actinomycetota > Actinomycetes > Micrococcales > Micrococcaceae > Kocuria > Kocuria sp. ICS0012. The sequence goes on from NZ_LZMM01000037.1 coordinate 2,651, forward strand.
GGCCTCCCGTGGCGACCATCAAACAGAACACCCCCAACGCCCACACACGCATCCTGGGTATCGGCGCCTACCGCCCGTCCGAGATCGTGACCAATGACGACGTCTGTCAGTGGATCGAATCCTCCGACGAGTGGATCGTCAAGCGCACGGGCATCCACACCCGCCACCGTGCCCCGGCGGACGTCACCGTCCTGGAGATGGCCGAGCACTCGGCCCGCGAGGCACTCGAGAGCGCCGGTCTCACGGGTGAGCAGCTGGACACCATCATCGTGTCCACCGTGTCCTTCCCGTACCTCACACCTTCCCTCGCCGCCCAGCTCGCGGACCGCCTGGGGGCCACACCTGCGGCGGCCTACGACATCTCCGCGGCGTGCGCGGGCTACTGCTACGGCATCGCCCAGGCGGACGCGCTCGTGCGCTCCGGGGATTCCACCAACGTGCTGGTGATCGGCGTGGAAAAGCTCTCCGACGTCATCGACAACACCGAGCGTTCCATCTCCTTCCTGCTCGGCGACGGCGCCGGCGCCGTGGTCATCGGCCCGTCCGACGTCCCGGGGATCGGCCCGTCCGTGTGGGGTTCGGACGGATCCAAGTGGGACGCGATCCGTATGACCCACCCGCTCACCGACATCCGCACGGTCGAGAAGGGTGGCGAGCGGACCTTCGCCAAGGACCTCGCGGACCCGGAGACCGGTGAGATGCGCCCGGACGCCACCATGTGGCCCACCCTGCGCCAGGACGGACCCACGGTCTTCCGGTGGGCCTCGTGGGAGGGAGCCCGCGTGGCCAAGGAAGCCCTCGAGGCCTCCGGGCTCGAGCCCGAGGACCTCGCGGCATTCGTGCCCCATCAGGCGAACATGCGCATCATCGATCAGATGGCCAAGGTGCTCAAGCTGCCCGACTCCGTGATCATCGCCCGGGACATCGCGGAGGCCGGTAACACCTCCGCGGCGTCCATCCCGCTGGCCACCCACCGCTTGCTCGCGGAGCACCCGGAACTGTCCGGGAAGCCCTCCCTGCAGATCGGTTTCGGGGCGGGTCTCGTGTACGGCGCCCAAGTGGTGCTGCTGCCCTGATCCCACCCGTGGCGTGCCGTAGGGTTAGACCGCACACCTCTTGTCCACGGACCGTTCGAGCACTCGGGCGGTCCGCACGGTAGTTCTCCCGAACCCCGTGCTCACCCAGTAAGGTCGCGCACCGCGACTATAAGGAAAGGAAGCCGATATGGCGAGCAAAGACGAAATCCTGGCCGGCCTGGCAGAAATCGTGAACGAAGAGACCGGCCTCGAGACCGACGCCGTGCAGCTCGACAAGTCCTTCACCGAGGATCTGGACATCGACTCCATCTCCATGATGACCATCGTGGTCAACGCCGAGGAGAAGTTCGACGTCACTATCCCGGACGAAGAGGTCAAGAACCTGAAGACCGTCGAGGACGCCGTCAACTTCATCGACAACGCCCAGGACTGATCCCCGGGTGTCAGGTGACGTGCCCTCCAGCGCGAGCGGGGCACGTCACCTCACGTCACACCAGGCGGCCGACCGAGCAAGCCCTGGAACATCTGCGACCCCGGACACGAGGAAGTGCACAACATGTCCCGCAAAGTAGTCGTCACCGGCCTGGGTGCCATCACTCCCATCGGTGAGAACGTCCAGGAGACCTGGCAGAACGCCCTCAAGGGTGTCTCCGGTGTCCACGCTCTGGAACAGGAGTGGGTGGAGAAGTACGACCTCCCTGTGCGCATCGGCGCCACCTCCCCCAAGCCGTCTGAGGATGCCGTGTCCCGGGTGCAGGCCAAGCGTCTGGACCCCTCCGGTCAGCTGTCCGTGGCAGCGGCTCGTGAGGCGTGGACGGACGCCGGTTTCTCCGGCGCCGACGCCGACTCGAGTGACGAGTTGGACCCCACCCGCGTGGGCGTGGCGTTCGGTACCGGTATCGGCGGTGTGTGGACCCTCCTGGATGCGTGGGACACCCTGCTCGCCAAGGGGCCCCGCCGCGTCAAGCCCATGACCGTGCCCATGCTCATGCCCAACGGCAATGCGTCCTCGGTGAGCATGGAGTTCAAGGCCCGCGCGTGCGCGATCACCCCGGTCTCCGCGTGTGCATCCGGCACCGAGGCGTTCTTCCAGGGTCTGAATCTGATCCGCTCGGGCAAGGCGGACGTGGTGATCGTGGGCGGCGCCGAGAGTGCGATCCACCCCATGACCATTGCCGCGTTCAACTCCATGCAGGCCCTGTCCCGGCGCAACGACGATCCGCAGCGCGCCTCCCGCCCGTTCGACGTGGACCGCGACGGGTTCGTCATGGGTGAGGGTGCCGGTGCCGTGGTGCTCGAGTCCGAGGAGCACGCGAAGGCCCGCGGCGCGCGGATCTACGCCGAACTGGCGGGTGCGGGTCTCAGTGCCGACGCCCACCACATCACCGCTCCCGCCACCGGGGATGAGGGCGGACCCGCCCGCGCGCTGCGTGAGGCCATGGAGTCCGGGGACATCGCCCCCTCGGACATCAAGCACGTCAACGCGCACGCGACCTCTACCCCCGTGGGCGACATCCCCGAGGCTGGCGCACTGCGCTGCGCATTCGGGTCCGCCGTGGACGACATGGCCGTGTCCGCGACCAAGTCCATGATGGGTCACCTGCTCGGTGGTTCCGGAGCCGTGGAGGGTGTGCTCACCGTCCTGGCCCTATCCGAGCGCAAGGCCCCGTGCACCATCAACCTGGAGAACCAGGACCCCCGGATCGATCTGGACGTGGTGACCACCGCCCGGAATCTCCCCGGTGGGGACATGGTCGCGATCTCCAACTCCTTCGGTTTCGGCGGGCACAACTCGGTGGCGGCGTTCCGCTCCCTGTAGCGGGCGCCCACCCCAGCGACGAACCCCGGTGGCCCACCCTGTGGAGGTGGGACACCGGGGTTCGTTCGTGCTCCGCAACGGATTCGGAGCGAGAGTTCTGAGGTCGGAAACTTGTAGGTACGGGTGGCACCCATCGGGGGTCCCCGGGTAGGTCACCCACCACGTCACGCCGCATCGGTAACGCCTTTCCGGGGCGAGCCGCGTCATCCGGCGGGTCTACCGACGGGCGGCTATCTGGCGGGGGTCATCCGACGCGATGCAGCCACCGCACGGGTGCGCCCTCGGCGGCGTGACGGAACGGTTCCAGCTCCTCGTCCCAGGCCTCCCCCAGTGCCAGCGAGAGCTCCGCGACCACGGCGGAGGGGTCCCCACGGGAGGCCTCGAACGCGAACCGGATCCGGTCCTCGCTCACGCAGATGTTCCCGGCGACGTCCGTGGTCGCGTGGAAGATCCCCAGATCCGGCGTGAAGGACCACCGGGAGCCGTCGTTACCGCGGCTCGCGTTCTCGGTCACCTCGAACCTCACCCGCCCCAGGGTCCGGAGCGCGGAGGCGAGCAGCGCCCCCGTGCCTGCGCGGCCGGACCACTCGAGTTCGGTGCGCACGCAACCGGGCTCGGCGTTCTGCGGTGTCCACTGTAGATCCGTGCGCTGTCGCGAGACGGATTCCAGAGCCCACTGGATGTGGGGACACAGCGCCTGCGGCGCGGAGTGCACGTACAGCACACCCCGCGTAGTGGGTGAAGACATAGCCTGTTCCTCCGTTGTGTAGGTACGTCTTCCCCAACGTCCTGCTCGGAGGCCCCGGTCTATGTGTTTCGGCGCCCGTATGAAGTTGTCCGGTCGGTGTTCGGCGACCTGATGTACACACCCTCGCGGATTCGAGGCCGCGGGGGTGGCTCATTCCGTTTCATTGTCCAGCAGGGCTACTCACCGGTCAACCCGAATCACTGCTCGCGCTGAAATGTCAAGCTCGCGGATGCGCTTGGGAGTAGGCACGTTTGAGCCGCTCCACGGACACATGGGTGTAGATCTGGGTGGTGGCCACGCTCGCGTGCCCCAGCACTTCCTGCACGGTGCGCAGGTCCGCTCCCCCGTCCAGCAAGTGGGTCGCAGCGCTGTGCCGCAGGCTGTGCGGCCCACGGGCGGTGGTGTCCGGAATGGTCTCCAACGCACGGGCCACGACCCTGCGGGCCACCCGGGCGTCGATCCGGGCACCGCGGGCCCCGACGAAGACGGCGTCACCCGCTTCGGGTGCCGCGAGCTCCGCGCGCCGATGTCCCCACAGGGCCAGCGCCTCCCCCGCGCTCTCCCCGTACGGGACCCGGCGTTGTTTGTTGCCCTTGCCCGTGACCGTGAGGACGTGGTTCACGGCGTCCACGTGGGACCCGTCGAGGGACACGAGCTCGCTGATCCGAGCGCCCGTGGCGTAGAGCAGTTCGAGCAGTGCCCAGTCGCGCGCCGCGAGCGCTGCCGCGTGAGCGTCGTCGTGCCCGCCGAGGGCGACGTCCCCGAGGTCGTCGAGCATGTCGTTGAGTGCCGTGGCGCCCACGACGTCCGGGAGGTGCTTGGCGGGGCGCGGCCCGCGCAACCCCGCGGCCGGGTCGTGACGCAGCCCCTGGGTGTCCACGGCCCAGCGGAAGAACGTGTGCACGGCCGCGATCCCCCGGGACAGGGAACTACGGGCGAGTCCTCGGTGGTGGCGCTGGGCGAGCCAGCCGCGCAGGGTGTCCCGGTCCAGCAGGTCCATGGCGTCGATCCCGTGGTCCCGCATCCAGTGCGAGAGGTCCGAGACGTCGTTGACGTAGGAGCGCACGGTGTGGTGGCTGCGGGACCGCTCGAGGCTCAGGTACGCCCGGAACTGCGGGAGGTAGGCCTCGAGCGGCCCGGGCGGGGTATCCTTCGCCCCTGCTGCCGGTGTCCCCTGCGCGCCCGACGACGCCGCGTGCTCAGGTTCCCGTTCGACCGTCCGGTCTTTTACTGCGCCCATGCGGCGAGCCTACCCGCCGCCATCCGAGCAGCGAGTCCGCGGCCAGTCCGGCGTCACGGAGCCTTACGAGACCCGTGAGCACCTCCCCCGGGCTCAACCCGGACACCGCGCACAGGTGGGACGGGTCCGCGTCGGTGCGCAGGGGCAGCGCGTCGAACAAGCGCAACAACGTGGGATCCAGGCCGTCCTCGGGGCGCTCGTCACGGGTACTCGCCGCCCGGTGTGCATCCTGGGCCACCGCATTGCCCAGGGGCTCCACGAGTTCCAGGAGCTCGGCGGCATTGCTCACGAGCACCGCGTGATCGTCGCGGATGAGGCGATGGCAGCCCGCCGATCCTCCCACGAGAACGTCCCCCGGGACCGCGGCGACCTCCCGCGAGAGCCCCGCTGCGTGGCGTGCGGTGTTGAGCGATCCGGAACGCCACGCCGCCTCCGTGACCACCGTGGCTCGCGTGAGGGCCGCGATGATGCGGTTGCGCTGCAGGAACCGGTAGCGCGCGGGAGCACAGCCCAGGGGAACCTCACTCAGCACCACTGACCGCTGCGTGATGTGATGCAGCAGGTCCGCGTTGCCCGCCGGGTAGAACCGATCCACACCGCACGCCAGAACGGCGATCGTGGCCCCATCCTCGGTGCCTGCTTCAAGGGCGGCCGTGTGCGCCACGGCGTCGATCCCGTACGCGCCGCCCGAGACCACACACCAGTGGGCAGCGGCCAGTTCATGGGCCATCTGTCGGGTCACCGCGGCCCCGTAACCGCTCGCGTTGCGTGCGCCCACAACGGCCACACTGCGATCCAGCCGGGACAGCGCCTCGCGATGACCCCGGCCCCACAGGACCAGCGGGCGCTGCAGGCCCAGGTCGTCGAGCTGCGCGGGCCACCCCGGATCCTCCGGGATGAGTGTCCACGCACCGATCTGTTCGGCGTGCCGGGCATCCACGCGGGGCTCCGGGACGGGCAGCCGCGAGCGCCAGGCCGCGAACCGTTTGAGGAGATTCGGGACCGACGAGTCCGGGGCCAGCTCCTCGGTGGCCTTGCGATAAACGGAACACAGAGCGGGACTGGGGGCCTGCAATTCCACGATGCTGCGCCACAACAGTTCAGGGCCTAGGGCTGCCAGCAGGATCAAGCCCGCGGTGTCGCCGGGTTCGATGATGCGCGATAAGCGCACGCGGCACGCCCGGACGGCGTGGTATGGATCGCCAGGGGTGCCGACCGCGGCAGTGTCCCCCGCGGTTGCCCCTAGATCCGTCATATTGCCGCGGCGGTCCGGCCCGGCGGGGTGGTGCTCTGTCGAGCTGCCGTAGCTTTCAGACCCGGCGGGGTGGTGTTCCGTCATGTCGTCACCGTCGTCTTGAAGTAGAGGGCCAGCTGCACGTGCTCGGGGCTGGGAACCGTGGCCCCGGCCAGATCCGCCAGGGTCCAGGCAACACGCAACACCTTCACGAATCCACGGGCCGTCAGGGTCTTGTTGTCCATGGCGGCCTTGAGCGGTAGCACGGATCGAGTGCCCGGTGACAGGGTACGATGCAACAGTGAACCGGGAACCGCGCTGTTCAGTCGGCACCCCCAGCGGCGCAGCCGCTCCTCCTGGGCGGCCCGGGCGGTCGCAACCCGCTCCGCGACGGCTGCGCTGTCCTCGGGGGTCCGGCCGTGGCCCCCGCTGAGCTCGTGGTAGGTCACGGCGGGGACCCGCAATTGCAGATCCACACGGTCGAGCAGGGGCCCGGACAGTTTGCCGAAATACCTGCGGCGCTGCACCGCCGTGCATGTGCATGCCTGGTCCGTGCCGCCCGCGTTGCCACACGCACACGGATTCGCCGCCAGGACCAATTGGAAATGCGCGGGATAGTGGGCCACGGATTGTGCCCGGGCGATCGTGACCGTTCCCGATTCGAGCGGTTGCCGCAGGGCGTCCAGCACCCGGCGGTCGAACTCAGGGGCCTCGTCCAGGAACAATACGCCCCGGTGCGCCAGGGAAATGGCCCCGGGCCGTGGCATCCCGCTGCCTCCGCCACACAGCGCGGGCATGGTGATGCTGTGGTGTGGGGCCTGGAACGGGGGCCGCCGTATGAGAGACGAACACACGTCGTCGCCTCGCAGCGAATGCACGGACGTGACCTCCAGGGAGTCATCGTCCGCGAGGTCCGGCAGGATCCCCGGCAACCGTTCCGCGAGCATCGTCTTGCCCGCTCCCGGTGGACCCACCATTAGGAGATGATGTCCACCGGCGGCGGCGATCTCGAGCGCTTGACGCCCTTCGACCTGCCCCACCACGTCCCGCAGGTCTGGCACGGCCGTTCCGTCCGGCTCCTGCGGGTTCCCGCCGTCCGGCGCGCTCTCGGCCCGTGACGACGTCGCACGGGCCAGCAACGTAGGATCCGCTCCGTGGGCGACGAGCAGCTGCGACAGGTGGGCGGCGGAACTCACGTCCGCGCCGGCCACCAGCTCGGCCTCCGCCCGATTGGCTTCGGCGACGACCACTCGGGGATACCCCGCCCGCACCGCTGCCAACACGGCGGGCAGGACACCGCGCACCGGACGCAGGGAACCGTCCAGACCGAGCTCGGCGTAGAACACCGTGTCCGGCGGCACCCGCACCACTCCCTGGGCGCTGAGCACCGCCATCACGACCGCGACGTCGAAGTGCGACCCCCGCTTGGGGAGCGTGGCCGGGGAGAGGTTCACCGTGATCTTGCGCGGTGCGAGGGCGGCCCCGGCATGGCGCGCGGCCGAACGGATCCGCTCCTTGGACTCGTTCACCGCTTGATCGGGCAGGCCGATGATCGTGAACGCCGGCAGTGACTGGCCGATGTCCGCCTCAACCTCCACCACGTGCCCCGCCAACCCGACCAGCGCCACACTGCGGCTGCGCGCGAACCCGTTCACGAGCCACGTCCGGACCATGGGTTGGCGCTGCACGTCACCGAATCTCGAATCATGGGTCCAGCGTTCCCGCCCGGGCCGCCGGGCCCTAGCACAGCCCAGCAGTGTGCAGCCCAGATGCCGCGGCCCTAATGCGGAAATGAACTGGCCAGACGGGCGAGGCACGACTCGAGAGACCCGGTGGAACACGATCACCCGCGGAGGCCCCTAACAGCGCCGACACGGCGGACCCGTGACCCGGCCGGGCGCAGCAGACTACGTCGCGAGGCGCCCCTGAACAGAACCGTGTACCGGGGCGAATCCCAACGAACGGCCCACTAGAGAGCAGCGGGCGCGGGGTCCTCCAGGGGCACGGGGACGGCAATTGCCGGGTCCGTGTCCTCGACGGGCAGCACGTCGGTGGGAACCGACACCGGTACCACGGAGACGGCGCTGTCGGGAAGCTCCGTGACCGGGGCTCCGGCCCGCAGTTCCAGGTTCATGGGACCGAGCTGTAGGTCCTGCGACTCCGCCGGGGCTGCGGGCTCCAGGGATCCCGGGCCCGGAATCCCCGGATCCGGGTCCACGGGGTCCGGGATCACCGGTGCTGGCACCGTGGGCACCGTGGGCACCGTGGGCACCGAGACGATGGGATCGGTCACCGCCGGGTGGGGCGAGACGGAGGTGTCGGGCGCGGGTACCGGCGGGATCGGGATCGTGGGCGCCGGGCTGGGAGGCATGGGACCGCCCGGATCGGGATTCACCGGCGGGATCCCTCCCGGATCCGGGAGAACGGGCGCTCCGGGGTCCGGAACCGCGGGCGCACCCGGATCCCCGGGCACCTCAGGGGTGTCCGCGGTGGGCGGTGCCGAGGGTTCGGGGACGTCCGGAGCGGGGACACCGGGAGCAGCCGATTCCGCGGGGGCATCGGGGCTCGCACTCTCCCTTGCGCCGTCCGATCCATTCCCGCTGCCCGATTGTCCGCCGCCCGCGGGCCCGTTGCCGCTCGGGGTGTCATCGGTGTCCTCGGGCTGGGCACGCACGGGGGTGACTTCCCGGTTACCGATGGAGGGGATCAGCTCGAGGCTCTCGAAGCTCTCCGGAACACGGGAGATGTCCCCCACGAGGATGTTCGTACCGCGCTCGCCCACGGCGATGTCCCCCGCGGCGGTCCGGTCCGCATCCTCGATGCGATTCTTGAGGTGCCGGGCCTCGTGCTCGGTCAGTGGCGACCCGTCATGGGCGCGGTACTGGTCCCCGGACGTCCGGGGCCGCCACCGGTCCAGGGCCCGTGAGACGTTCTCCAGTTGGTAGGACCCGCCGTCGGGGGCCTTGAGGATCATGCGACTCACCGACACGGGGGAATCTCCCCGTTCGTTGTCGATCTCCACGGTGGCGTACGTCGCGCGTTTGACGCGGGCATCCTTGCGCAGTTCGTCGAGTTCAGGATCGGGGATCTCCCGCGCGGGGAGCGTGATGCGCACGGACGCCCCGTTGGGGAGGTTCGCCCGGAAGATCCCGGCATGCAGACCCCGGTCACCCGCGGCTGAGGTGGCACACGCGGAGGCGTCGGATCCGGCGGGCGGCTCCTCGTCCGCGCACGAGACGAGCATCAGCGAGGCGGCCGCGGCCAATGCCGTGGCCGACAACACGTGAGGAAGCCACGCCGGACTCTTCATGCGTCCCCCGATCGCCGAGCCTTTGTACTCATCCCACAAAATACCGTGGCACGGGGAGGGGGAAATTCATAATGCTCTCGGTGACGACCCGGAGTGTGACTCCCCGGTGGAGGTCGGCGGCGAACGGGCCCCGTGGCACGGATCGCGCGGATGCCTCACAACCAGCCGAGGGAGCCTATGTGTTCCACGCGCGGGGTACCGCCGCGGGGCCAGTGGACCGCCACGACGTCCACGCCGGGGATCTCGACAGCCCTGTGTTCCCTGGCCCAGGCGCGCGCGAGGACGTGCAGTCGCCGCAGCTTCTCCCACCCCACGGCCTCCGCGGGATGTCCGAAGTCCCCGCCCGAGCGCGTCTTGACCTCGAACACGGTCACGGTTCCCTGTCGCTCGGCGACGACGTCCAGCTCACCGCGGGGCGCCCCGGGCCCAACGGCGGGGCGCCAGTTCCGGTCCAGGATCCGCCAGCCCGAACGCTGCAACAGGTCCGCGATCAGTTCCTCCCCCGCCCTCCCCAGGCTCACATGGGCCGCGACCGGGGCGTCGGGCGGGGCAGTGTCGGGCGGGGCGGTGTCGGGCGGAGCGGTGCCCGGGCGACCGGAATTGCGTGGCACATGGGCAGATGTGGAAGTCGTCATGGACCCACTGTGATGCGCGACGACACTCCTGGCCATGGCCGGGGCGCGCCTGTGCAGGGCGGATCCGCCCAGGACGCGCTATGGGCCCTCGAGTACCAGGCCCCCATCTCACCTGCGAAGGAATGCGGGTGACCAGCGGACTACCGCGCGCCCAGGTTCCAACTGAGCCGGTGCTGCGGCGTGGTGCCGTGTTCGAGCAGCGCCGCGCGATGCACAGCACTGCCGTAGCCCTTGTTGGACTCCCACGCGTACACGGGGAACTCGCGGCCGAGCGAGACCATGAGTTCGTCGCGCTCCACTTTCGCCAGGATCGACGCGGCCGCCACGCTGACACAGTGCGCATCGGCCCGGACGAATGTGCGCACGACCGGCGGCAACGCGGCGTCGTCGGCGTCCTGCCCCAGCACCGGGGGTGCGTCCAGCCAGTTGTGGGAACCGTCCAGGATCAAGGCATCGACGCGCGTGCCGTGTGCGGCCACGGTGGCCAGTGCCCGGAGCCCGGCCAAGCGCAGCGCGGCGGTGACACCGAACTGGTCGATCTCCCGCGGTTGCGCGTGCCCCACCGCGGTGCCCACGGCCCACGCCGCGATCGTGCGCGCGAGGGCCGCACGCCGCGCTGGACTCAGGGCCTTGGAGTCACGCACGCCGTGCCACGGCGGCGGGTCCGACGGCGCTCCCCCGATCATCCGTTCGAGGTCCAGGACCGCGAGGCCCACGCTCGCGGGGCCCGCGAGGGCTCCCCGGCCCACCTCGTCCATTCCGGCCACGAAGCGGTGCCCGGCGCGCGCGAGTTCCGTTTCCAGTTCGAGCGTGGGCACGGTGCGCGGCGTCGCGGGGCTCACTGCCCGCCGGCCGCGGGGACGTCCTGGAACACCTCGGCGGGGTTGTGCAGGAACTGGAAGCGATCGAGCGGCCACGCGATCACGAACGCGGTGCCCACGACGTCGTCCTCGCTCACGAACCCGGTGCCGGTGGCGATGTGGTAGCGGGAATCGGCGGAGGCGTTGCGGTGGTCACCCAGCACGAACAGCTTGCCGTCGGGCACGGTGACGTCGAACGAGATGTCGGACGGCGCTGCCCCGGGGTACAAGTAGGGCTCATCGAGCACCTCGCCGTTGACCGTGACCCGCCCGGACGCGTCGCAGCACGTCACGTGATCCCCGCCCACGCCGATCACGCGCTTGACCAGGGCCTGCTGGCTGCTGTCGGGGATCAGGCCCACGAACTCGAGCGCGCCGCGCGCGGGGTTGGCCGCGGTCCGGGGCGCCTCGGGCAGCCAACCCTGGGTGTCCTCGAAGACCACGATGTCGCCGCGGTCGATGTTGCCCGTGCGGCCGTCCAGCACGTTGACGAAGATCCGGTCGTTGAGTTCCAGGGTCTGTTCCATGGACCCGGAGGGGATGAAGAAGCCGCGGATCAGGAAGGTCTTGACCAGGAACGCGATGAGGAGCGCAAGGGCCACCACGATCAGGATCTCCTTGACCGCGCCCCACCCGGTCGTGGGCTCCTTGGCGCCCCGGCGGCCGCGGCGCCGTGCGCCGGATTCGCTCGCCCGCGCGTCCCGGGGTGCCGCCGCGCCGCCGGGGTCGCGCTGCGGTGCGGGCTCACCCGGTCCGCGAACGCCCTCGACACCTGATCCATGCTGCTCAGCCACTACGCATTCCTCTTCTCGGGTCCCACGGACACGGTTGCGTGTTCGCGCGCGGAAGCTTGCTCGGCGACGTCGCTCGCGCCCGGGGTGCCGCCCGCGCGGGGGGTGGGCGGGGCGGGGCGGAGCACCGAGACCGTCACTCCCGCAGTGTACGGGCACGCTCCGGGGGCCACACGACACGCTCGGCGGTGCCCACGATGCGTTCGGTGCGGATCAGGCCGCCGCCCGGCGAGCCCAGCAGCGATCGGGAGTCCACGGACACGCTGCGGTGGTCACCCATGAGCCACACTCGTCCTTCGGGCACGTGCACCGTGAACGGGATCCGGGACGGCTCGTCCCCGGGGAAGACGTAGTCCTCGTGTTGTGGCCGGCCGTTGACGGTGACCAGTCCGCCCGCGGTGCAGCAGGACACTGTGTCCCCTGCGACCCCGATGACCCGCTTGACGTACGCGGTGTCTGAACCGGTGACGCCCAGCCAGCGGCCCAGGGTGTGGGCGACCTGCTGGTGCCACGGGTCCGTCGAGTGCAGCGGGTCCAGGGAACCGCGGCCGTCGAAGACCACCAGCTCGCCCCGAGCGACGTCGTTCCCCGAGACGAGTTTGTCCACCAGCACCCGGTCCCCGCCCTGGAGCGTGGGCTCCATGGAATCGGAACCGACCCAGTAGACGTCCGCCACGAAACCGCGCACGACCGAGGCCAGGACGAAGGCCGTGAGCAGGGCGATGGCCACGACCCACAACCACCACCGGCGCGTGGAAACGGGCCGTTTCACGGCGGAGGACCCGGCAGATGCCGGGCCCTCCGCGTGTTCCGTGTGCTGTGGCACCCGGTGAGTCTTACTTGCTCGATGCGCTCGAGTCGCGCTTCTCGCGGATGCGAGCAGCCTTACCGTGACGATCGCGCATGTAGTACAACTTGGCACGGCGCACGTCGCCGCGGCTCACGAGCTCGATCTTCTCGATGATCGGGGAGTGCACCGGGAAGGTACGCTCCACGCCCACACCGAAGCTGACCTTGCGCACGGTGAAGGTCTCGCGCACGCCGGAGCCCTGACGGCCCACGACGAAGCCCTTGAACACCTGAACACGGGAGCGGTTGCCTTCCACGATGTTCACGTGCACGTTGAGGGTGTCACCGGCACGGAAGTCCGGGACGTCGTTGCGCAGCGACTTGGCATCAAGCTGGTCAAGAATGTTCATGACATAACTCCTCGTGATCGCCGCAGGTCTCCCACGTGTGGTCCGCGTGTCACCCCGCGCGGGGTGGCATCGCTCCAGGATCCGGGACGGAACTTGGGATGGCCGTGCCGGGTGGTGCGTCGTTGGTCGCTCTCCCCCCTGCGGCAGGGGCGTGCCCGACGCACACACAGCGCTCTATTATGCCATATCCGGCGTGCCTTCCGCGGCCGCGTGCCCGCCGTCACGGCGCCACGATCCACCCGTCACGTGGAAGCCGGTCTCGGCGAGCACCGCGAGGTCCGCCCTGTCCAGCTGTGCGGGGTCCAGGGCCAGGATCATGTCCGGGCGGCGCTGCGCGGTGCGCGAGAGTTGCTGGTCCCGCCGCCACCGTTCGATCCGCCCGTGGTGACCGGACAGCAGGATCTCGGGCACGGCCCGCTCCCGCCACACCGCGGGTTTCGTGTACACGGGGTACTCGAGCAGCCCGCCCGTATGGGACTCCTCGGCCAGTGATTCCGGATTGCCGATCACGCCGGGGATCAACCGCGTCACGGCCTCGACCATGGCGAGCACGGCGACCTCCCCCCCGTTGAGCACGTAGTCGCCCAGGCTCAGGGGGCGCACCCGCACCTCGGTCCGAGCGTTGTCGATGAAGCGCTCGTCGATCCCCTCGTAGCGCCCGCACGCGAAGATCAGGTGCTCCTCCGCTGCCAGTTCGTACGCGATCCGCTGCGTGAACACCTCCCCCGCCGGGGACGGGACCACGAGCACGGGTGCCGCGGAGTGTTTCCCGACGGTCAAGGACGACGTTGCGGCACCCGGCTCTGTGGTCTGCGCAGGGTCCGTCACGACAGCCGGTACCGCGGTCTTCGGGGCCTCCGGTGCGGTCCGAGCGGACGACGACGCCGCGGCGTCGCCCCCTGCGCGCACCACCGACTCGAGGGCGAGCGTCCATGGCTCGGGCTTCATAACCATGCCCGCGCCCCCGCCGTAGGGGGTGTCGTCCACGGTGCGGTGCCGGTCGGTGGTGAAGTCGCGGGGATCAGTGACCGCGAGGTGGAGGACCCCGTCCGTGACGGCCTTACCGATCAGTGACAGGTTGAGGGGCTGCAGGTACTCAGGAAAGATGCTCAGCACGTCGATGCGCACGGTTCACTCCGCTTCCGCGAGCTCGAGCAGGCCCGGGGGTGGGCTCACCAGCACGACGCCCGCGTCCAGGTCCACCTCGGGGACGATTTCTTCCACGAACGGGATGAGCACGGGCCGCCCGCCGCCGTCCGGGGTGATCTCCAACAGGTCCTGGGCGGCACCCTGGATCAGCGCCTTGACCGTCCCGATCCGGGCGTCCTCCCGTGTGATGTCCACCGCCGTGAGACCCAGCAGGTCGTCCTGGTGCCACTCGTCGTCGTCGAGCTCGAGGTCCGCGGCCTCCGCGAACAGTTCGAGACCCCGCGCGGCCTCCGCCGCGGTGCGGTCCTCGATCTCCTCGAAACGCGCCACCAGCACGTTCTTGTTCCACCGGGAACCGCTCACGGTCACGTGCTCGAGCTGCGGGGAGCCGGCCCCGGCCGGTGCATTGCCCTCGCCCCTGCCCCGCTCACGGGCGGGCTGCACCTCGAGCACGGAGCCCGGGGCGAACCGCGCCCGCGGGTCGTCCGTGAACAACTCCACCGTGACTTCTCCCCGCACCCCGTGCGGTTTACCGATCCGGGCTACCCGAACGCTCATGGCATCTCCTCGTGGCGACTCGTGCTGTGTGGGGCCCGCACGCTACCGCGCGGGCAACGACCACGGCCCCCGCTCCTCGGTGCGAGGAACGGGGGCCGTGATACGTGTGTCTCGTGTGTTCGCGTCAGCGACGCCGGTCGGTGTCGACCACGTCCACGCGAACGTTCTCGCCGGAAGCCAGTGCCGAGACCACGGTGCGCAGGGCCTTGGCCGTGCGTCCCGATCGCCCGATCACGCGACCCAGATCGTCCGGGTGCACTCGCACCTCGAGCGTCTGACCGCGCCGGCCGTCGCGGGAGCGCACCGACACGTCGCCGGGGCTGTCCACGATGCCACGGACCAGGTGCTCGAGCGCTTCGGCGAGCATGCTCACTCTGCCTTCTCGGCGTCGTCCTCCGTGGCCGCGGTCTCCTCGGCGGGAGCTTCCTCGGCCTTGTCGGCCTTGGCGGTGATGGCCTCGGGGATGATCACGGAACCGTTGTCCGGGGCCACGAACTCGGCCTTGGCCTCGGGCTGCTTGAGGGTGCCCTCGGCGCCCGGCTCACCCTTGAACTTCTGCCAGTCACCGGTGATCTTCATGAGGGACAGCACGGCCTCGGAGGGCTGCGCACCCACACCGAGCCAGTACTGCACGCGATCCGACACCAGGTTGATGTACGAGGGGTGCTCGGTGGGCTGGTACACACCGACCTCTTCGATCACGCGACCGTCGCGCTTCTTGCGGGAATCCACGACGACCACGCGGTAACGAGGGTCACGCATCTTACCCATACGCTTGAGACGAATCTTGACTGCCACTTGTGTGGTTACTCCTGTTTCGAATGGAATCGGACATCGCACACACCTGCCCGTGGGGCGGGCCGTGAGTGGATTTCCTGTGGACGCGACAGCACGCGCGGTGAGAGGGTCCGCACGGGTCGAGTACCCGACCATTGTGCCATACGTGTCAAACCGAGGGCGGTCGGGGCGAACGCGTCAGCGGTTCTTGCGTGCGCGCACCGAGGCCCACAGGGCGGCTTGGAGGGCGGCGTCCGTGAACAGCGCCGCCGACGCCGAACCGAGCACGGCGGCACGGGGTCCCCCGCGGGCTGCGAGACCCGCGAGCCCTGCGCCGAGGGCGATCTCCGCTCCCCCGATCGCGAGCAGCAGTCCCGGCCTGCGCACGTAGGCCCGCTGGATCCGGGACAGCACGTCCCCGCCGCTGGGCTCCACGCTCGCGGCGGCCAGCATGGACAGACCCAGGGGCCGGGGCTCGAAGTCCGAGACACCGTCGACCTCGTGCAGCTCGCGCTGGGACTCCACGAGCTTCGCGGCCACGGTGGGTAGGCCGAGCAGCTGCAGGACGGATTCCAGTAGCAGCCCCGAGCTGGGCGTGCGCGCGTAGTTCTCGAGCCGGGCCGTGGCGGCGGCGTCCAGCTCGGTCAGGGACGCGATGAACTCCACCGTGGTCAGCATGCGGGCCTCGGCGGTGCCCGCGGCGGGCGACGACGCGGCGTCGTCCGCGCCCGCGGCGCTGGCGGTATCGGGGGCGCCGCTGAAATCCAAAGCGCCGTTCGTGTCCTGCGCGTCACGCGCGGGCTGGGCCGTGGGCACCGGGCTCGCCTGCCCCCGGAGCGCTTCGAGGGCGAGGTCGGTCGCGGACTCCGCGGGTTCCCAGCGCAGCGTGGAATCGTCCGCGATCCGCGCGAACTGGGCACTCCACGACTCACGAGCGTTCAACGAGTTCACGGGTGGGTAGATCCGCAAGCTGCGGCTCTCCCCGTCCGAGGAGATCAGGACGGCTACCGCGTCAGGGTCCGCGGCCGCAGCGAGGGCCCCGGGGTCCAACTCGTCCGGGACCAGCACGACTGACCAGCCGTTGCGCGCGAGCGCCGTGAACCTGGTCCCCAGAGCGGTGGCGATGAACGGCAACTGCGGGGCGTCCGCGTGCACGATCAGCGCGGTGCGCGGCGCGGCACTCATGCGCGCCGGCCGCCGTCCATGACGCGTTCGACCACGGTCCCGGAGCGCAAGGCCTCCAGAGCCGCGCGGATGTGCTGCGCCAGGCCGGAGCTCAGCACGGTCTCAAGCTCCTCGGGGGCCACCCACCGGTACGAGAGCAGTTCCTCCTCCTGCACCGTGATGGGGGTGTCGGAGGGGATTTGCCCGCCGTCGTAGAGGAAGGACACGGAGTCCCCCCACATGCCCATGCCCACGCCGTGGCTCACCGCGAGCAGCCGCCCGCCCTCGAGGTGCAGGCCGACCTCCTCCACCACTTCGCGGAAGCACCCGGTGCGGGGATCCTCCCCCGCCTCCACGGTCCCGCCGGGCAGGGTCCAGTCGTCCTTGTAATTGGGTTCGACCGTGAGCACGCGACCGCTCTCGTCCCGGATGATCGCGGCGGACGCGAGCCGCCGGGTGGGCAGCGACGCGATGAAGCTGCGCAGTTCGTCGTCGGGGAGGTATGAACCCATGTCCGCCTACTTTCCGAGGAATTTCTCGAAGCCCTTGGGCAGGTTCAGCGACTCGGCGTCCAGGTCCTTGCCCTGGGCACCGAACGCGCTGCCCGGCGCCGCCGGCTTCTGACCGGAGGCGAGTGCCGCGTTCTCCTGCGCGCGCTTGGCGGGGTTGCCGGAGCGCGAGCTCTTCTTCTTGGACTTGCCCTTCTTGGCAGCACCCCCGCCGGCGCCGCCCATCCCGGGGATGCCGCCGGGCATCCCGGGAACGCCCTTGCCTTGGGCCAGGCGCTTCATCATCTTCTGCGCCTGGGCGAAGCGCTCCATCAGCTGGTTGACCTCGGAGACCGAGACGCCGGACCCCTTCGCGATGCGCGCGCGGCGCGAGCCGTTGATGATCTTGGGGGCCACGCGCTCGTGCGG
The DNA here is from genome assembly GCF_001665945.1 of Kocuria sp. ICS0012. NCBI lineage: Bacteria > Bacillati > Actinomycetota > Actinomycetes > Micrococcales > Micrococcaceae > Kocuria > Kocuria sp. ICS0012. Next base: position 20,089 of record NZ_LZMM01000037.1, read on the forward strand.
GGTCATGGAGCGCACGATGGCCTCCACGCGGTCGATCTCCCGCTCGTCGAAGTTCTCGAGCTGCTCGCGCATCCCGGCGGCGCCGGGCATCATGGCGAGCATCTTCTTCATGGACCCCATCTTGCGCAGCTGCTGCATCTGCGCGAGGAAGTCCTCGAAGGTGAAGTCCTCCTGATCGGTGAACTTCTTGGCCATCCGCTCGGCCTCGGTCTTGTCCCACTGTCGCTCGGCCTGCTCGATGAGCGTGAGGACGTCACCCATGTCCAGGATGCGCGAGGCCATCCGGTCCGGGTGGAACTGCTCGAAGTCCCGCACGCCCTCGCCCGTGGACGCGAACATGATGGGCTTGCCGGTCACCGCGCGGACGGACAGGGCCGCGCCGCCGCGGGCGTCGCCGTCAAGCTTGGAGAGCACCACGCCGGTGAAATCCACGCCCTCATCGAACGCCTTGGCGGTGTTCACGGCGTCCTGACCGATCATTGCGTCGATGACGAACAGGACCTCGTCCGGGTCCACGGCGTCGCGGATGTCGCGCGCCTGGTTCATCAGCGCCTGGTCGATGCCCAGGCGTCCGGCGGTGTCGACGATCACGACGTCGTAGAGCTTGGAGCGGGCGAAGTCGACGCCGTCGCGGGCCACCTTCACGGGATCCCCCGTGGGGTCGTCGAACTCCGAGGTGGCGCCGGGCTCCGGGGCGAAGACCGGTACCCCGGCGCGCTGACCCACGACCTGCAGCTGGGTGACGGCATTGGGGCGCTGGAGGTCGGAGGCCACGAGCACGGGCTTGTGGCCCTGGTCCGTGAGCCACTTGCCAAGCTTGCCGGCCAGGGTGGTTTTGCCCGCACCCTGCAGGCCCGCGAGCATGATCACCGTGGGCCCGGTCTTGGCGAGGTTGATCCGCCGGGTCTCGCCGCCGAGGACGTTCTGCAGCTCCTCGTTGACGATCTTCACGACCTGCTGGCCGGGGTTCAGCGCCTCGGAGACCTCCGCGCCGAGCGCGCGCTCCTTCACGATCGCCGTGAACTCCCGGACCACGGGCACGGCCACGTCCGCCTCCAGCAGGGCCCGGCGGATCTCCCGGACGGTGGCATCGACATCGGCCTCCGAGAGCCGGCCCTTGCCGCGCAGGTTCTTGAAGGTCGCTGTGAGCCGGTCGGACAGTGAATTGAACACGGGGTGGTCGCTGCTTTCGTCTGACAACGGATGAATTCAGTGTCCCAGGTTAGCAAGCGAAGCCCCGCCCGGTCGCCCGGACGGGGCCTGTGCCGACGACGTCGCGCGCGACCTCAGAGCGCGACGTCACCCAGTTCGCCGGTGCTCACGCGCACGGTGTTCTCCACGGGAGTGACCCACACCTTGCCGTCCCCGGGTTCGCCCGTGCGTGCGGAGGTCACGATGACGTCCACGAGGTCCTGGACCTCGCCGTCCTCCACGACCGTCTCGATGCGCACCTTCTCGAGGAGGTCCACCGTGTACTCGGCACCGCGGTAGACCTCACGGTGCCCGCGCTGGCGGCCGTAGCCGTGGACGGTCAGCACGGTCATGCCCTGCACGCCGTATCTCTCCAGGGCGTCTTTGACGTCACTGAACTTCTCGGGTCGCACCACTGCGGTGATCAGCTTCACTGGTTGTCTCCTTTGCTGGCGGCGGGCACGGGGGCTTCGGCGGTCCCGGGCAGGGGCCGCGCGGGGGCTTGCCCGGCGAAGTAGCCGGTGGCCTCGTCCTTCAGCGAGTACGCAGACTCCGCGTGCTGGGTGAGGTCCACGCCGATGACCTCGTCCCGGCGGGTGATCCGCAGCCCCATCGTGGCCTTCAGGACAAGCCCGATGACCAGCGTGAGGACGCTGGTGTAGAGCGTCACGAAGAGGGTCGCGGCGAGCTGGGTGCCCAGCAGGCCCCAGCCACCACCGTAGAACAGCCCGGCCCGGCCCTCGGAGGGGATCGCCAGGAAGCCCAGTGCCACGGTGCCGACGATGCCGGAGACCAGGTGCACGCCGCACACGTCCAGCGAGTCGTCCAGGTGGATCCGGTACTTCAGGCCCACGGCGATCGCGGAGCACGCACCGGCCACGGCGGAGAGCAGGATCGCGCCGAGCGGGGTCACGTTGGCGCACGCCGGGGTGATGGCCACGAGCCCGGCGACGACGCCCGACGCCGCACCCAGCGACGTCGCGTGCCCGTCCCGGATGCGCTCGGTGAGCAGCCAGGCCAGCATGGCCGCAGCCGGGGCCACGAGCGTGTTGGTCCAGATCAGGGCGGCCTGCTCCACGGTGGTTGCGGCGCCGGCGTTGAAGCCGAACCAGCCGAACCACAGGATGGCCGAGCCGAGCATCACGAGCGGCAGGTTGTGCGGGCGCTGGCCCGAGTCGCGGCCGAAGCCGCGGCGGGCGCCGATGAGCAGGATGAGCACCAGCGCCGCGATACCCGCGTTGATGTGCACGGCGAGCCCGCCGGCGAAGTCGATCGGCTCGCCGAAGATCCGGCCCAGGGCGCCGTCCTCGGAGAACAGCCCGTCACCCCACACCATGTACGCGAGGGGGAAGTAGACCAGGGTGACCCACACGAGCGTGAAGACCACCCACGTGCCGAACCGGGTGCGGTCCGCGATCGCGCCGGAGATCAGGGCCACGGTGATGATCGCGAACGTCACGGAGAAGTCTGAGGACAGCAGATCCTCAGTGCCCATCAGGCCGTGCAGACCGAAGTGCGCGAACGGATCCGCGGTGAGGCCGCCCAGCACCGGGTCCCCGGCGAGCATGGAACCGCCCCACAGCACCCACACGACGCCCACCACGCCGAGCGCGGCGAAGCTCATCATCATCATGTTCAGCACACCCTTGGCGCGGGTCATGCCTCCGTAGAACAGTGCAAGTCCGGGGGTCATGAAGAACACCAACCCCGCGGCCACCACGGTCCACACGTGTCCGGCGGTCAACTCCACCCGGATCACCTCGTCCCTGTCTCGTGTCGGCACAGCCTTTGCGCCTCTTGCACACAGTCAACGGGGCGGGTGTTACCGCGACGGCGCGGGTTCGTGACGCCGGTGTTTCACGTCACGTCCGCGTGTGACGATCGTGTTAACTCCTCAGGTGCCGGTGTCGATGCCGGTTCCAGTGCAGTGCCAGGGGCCAGTGCACGTGCCGGTGCCCCGACGTCGATGGCGCCCACTCCCACGAAGGGGGCGGGTGCCGTCGACGTCGCGAGAGGGAGCAGGCTCAGTCGATGATCGCGTCCACGAACTGCTCGGCGTTGAAGGGTGCGAGGTCGTCCGGGCCCTCGCCGAGACCGATCAGCTTGACGGGCACGCCCAGGCCGCGCTGGATGGCGACCACGATCCCTCCCTTGGCGGTGCCGTCCAGCTTGGTGAGCACGATGCCGGTGATGTCCACGGCCTGTGCGAAGACCTTCGCCTGGGTCATGCCGTTCTGCCCGGTGGTCGCGTCGATCACGAGCAGCACCTCGTCCACCTCGGCGGCCTTCTCGATCACGCGCTTGACCTTGCCGAGCTGGTCCATCAGACCGGCCTTGTTCTGCAGCCGGCCAGCGGTGTCCACGAGGACCACGTCCGCCTCTTGGTCGATGCCGGCCTTGACGGCATCGAACGCCACCGAGGCGGGGTCCGCGCCCTCCTGTTCGGAGCGCACCGTGGGCACGCCCACGCGGGCTCCCCAGGTCTCGAGCTGGTCAGCCGCGGCCGCGCGGAACGTGTCCGCCGCGCCGAGCAGGACGTCCTTGTCCTCGGCCACGAGCACGCGCGCGAGCTTGCCGACCGTGGTGGTCTTGCCCACGCCGTTGACACCCACCACCAGGACCACCGCGGGCTTGCCCGGGGCGGACTCGGTGCGCAGGGAACGGTCCAGGGTGGGGTCCACGAGCGCGAGCATTTCTTCACGCAACAGGGACTTCAAGTGCGCGGGGTCCTTGGTGCCCTCGACCCGCACGCGCTTCTTGAGGTTCTCCACGAGCTCGCGGGACGCGTCCGTGCCGAGGTCCGCCATGAGCAGCGTGTCCTCGATCTCGTCCCACGTGTCCTGATCGATGCGTTCGCGGGACAGCAAGACCAGCAGACCCTTGCCGAGCATGGTGTTGGACTTGGCCAGCCGTCCGCGCAACCGGGTCAGGCGCCCGCGGGCGGACTCCGGGCGTTCGAGGGTGCTGACCGGTCTGTCCTCGACGAGGGTGTCGCCCTCGGTCTCCGGGACGTCGTCCAGGTCCCGGGTGTCCGTGTAACCTCCCCGCGGTGCCTTGGGTCGGCGCAGCAGCAGGATGCCGAACACCACGAGCAGCACCACCACCGCGGTGACAATGAGTATCCACATCAGGTCAGTCGTGATCACCCTCCTAATGTCCCATAAACTGCAGGGCGTGTCCCGCCCCGATCCCCGCGAC
>NZ_LZMM01000038.1:0-32609 GCF_001665945.1 Kocuria sp. ICS0012
CCCCGGGGCTGCAATAACCCCCCCCCCCCCCGCCGGGGGGGGGTTGGTTTTGGGGGGGGGGGCCCGGGGGGGGGGGGGGGGGGGGGGCCCCCCGGGGCCCGGGCAAGGACGGCGGGGGGGGGGGGGGGGGCGACGGCGTTCGTGATGTGCCGAGGGGCCCGATCCCGCACGAGGCAGGACGGGGCCCCTCCATGTCGACTCAGGCCTGTGGTGCTTCCTCGAGCTGGACGTCACTCACGGCCAGCTCACCCTCGGCGCCGGTGAGCGTGAGGTCTGCGGCGTTACCGGCTGCCTGGAGGTCCTCCAGCCCGGCGCGCAACTGCTCGAGCTGAGCGGCCGGGCCCGAGATCACCGCGGAGGTGACCGCGGTGCGCTGCTTGACCTTGGCCTCGGACTTGGCCTTGCGCAGCCCGGACAGCGCCTCGCCCACCACGGTGAGCACCTCGGGATCACCCGCGCGAGCGGGCTCGGCGAACCCGTCGGTCACGGGCCAGGCCGCGCGGTGCACCGAACCGGAGCGCCACCACGACCACACCTCTTCCGTGGCGAATGGGATGAACGGGGCGAACAAGCGCAGCAGGGTGTCGAGCGTCGTCGCGAGGGCTGCGTGCACCGAGGCCTGCGAGGCCTCCCCGCGGGAACCGTATGCGCGGTCCTTCACGAGCTCCACGTAGTCGTCCGTGAAGGTCCAGAAGAAGGACTCGATCAACTGCAGGGCGCGCGCGTACTCGTACTCCCGGAACGCGGTGCTCGCGCGCTCCACGACGTCCGCGAGCTGGGCCAACAGGGAGCGGTCCAGACCGTTGGTCACCACGGAACCGTCCGTCCCGGAGCCCAGCACGGAGGCCTCGGTCACGCCCTGGGCCAGCACGAACTTGGATGCGTTGAGCAGTTTGATCGCCAGGCGACGGCCGATCTTCATCTGGCCCTCGTCGTAGGCGGTGTCCGCGCCCAGGCGGGCCGACGCCGCCCAGTAGCGCACCGCGTCCGAGCCGTACTTCTCGAGCACCTCGGTGGGGATCACCACGTTGCCCTTGGACTTGGACATCTTCTTGCGGTCCGGGTCCAGGATCCACCCGGACAGTGCCGTGTGCTTCCACGGCACGGTCTGCGCCAGCGTCTCGGCGCGCACCACGGTCGAGAACAGCCACGTGCGGATGATGTCGTGACCCTGCGGGCGCAGGTCCATGGGGAACGTGTTGGCGTGCAAGGTCTCGTCCACGGCCCAGCCGGTTGCGATCTGCGGGGTCAGGGAAGAGGTTGCCCAGGTGTCCAGGACGTCCGGGTCCGCCATGAATCCACCGGGCTGATCGCGCTGGTCCTCGGTGTAGCCGGGGGCCACGTCCGTGGTGGGATCCACGGGCAACTGGTCTTGGGCGGGGAGCACGGGGTGGTCGTAATCCGGTTCACCGGACTCGTCCAGCGGGTACCACACCGGGAACGGCACGCCGAAGAAGCGCTGACGGGAGATCAGCCAATCCCCGTTGAGACCCTCGATCCAGTTCTCGTAGCGCGCGCGCATGAACGAGGGGTGCCACGAGATCTCACGGCCCCGGTCGATCAGGGCGTCGCGGCGCTCGGCGTCCCGACCGCCGTTGCGGATGTACCACTGGCGGGAGGTGACGACCTCGAGGGGCTTGTCGCCCTTCTCGTAGAAGTTCACGGGGTGGGTGATCTTCTTGGGCTCGCCCTCCATGTCACCGGAGGCGGCGAGCAGTTCGACCACGGTCTTCTGTGCGGAGAACACGGTCTTGCCGGCGAGCTGCGCGTAGTTCTCGGCCGGGGCGCCGTCGGCGATCCATGCGGGCTGCTCCGAGGCGAAGCGGCCGTCGCGGCCGATCAGGGCGCGCGTGGGCAGATCGAGCTCGCGCCACCACGTGACGTCGGTGAGGTCACCGAACGTACAGATCATGGCGATACCCGAGCCCTTGTCCGGCTTGGCGAGCGGGTGGGCCTTGACCTCGACCTCGACGTCGAACAGCGGGGAACGCACGGTGGTGCCGAACAGCGCCTGGTAGCGCTCGTCGTCCGGGTGGGCCACCAGCGCCACGCACGCGGGCAGCAGCTCGGGGCGGGTGGTCTCGATGAAGACCTTCTCGCCGTCCGGTCGGTGGAACGCCACGCGGTGGTAGGCACCTTCGCGTTCGCGGTCCTCGAGCTCGGCCTGGGCCACGGCGGTGCGGAACGTGATGTCCCACATGGTGGGGGCCTCGGCCATGTACGCGTTACCGGCCTCGTAGTCCTTGAGGAATGCGAGCTGGGAGACCTTGCGCGAGTGCGCGTCGATCGTGCGGTACGTGCGGCTCCAGTCCACGGACAGACCCAGGGTGGAGAACAGGTGCTCGAAGACCTTCTCGTCCTCGACCGCGAGTTCCTCGCACAGCTCGATGAAGTTCTGGCGGGACACCACGTCCCAGTCGCGCTGGTTCTTGGCCGGCTTCTCCGGGGGCTGGTAACCCTCGATGTACGGCTTGCCGGGCTCGCAGCGCACGCCGTAGTAGTTCTGCACGCGGCGCTCGGTGGGCAGGCCGTTGTCGTCCCAGCCCAGCGGGTAGAACACGTTCTTGCCGGACATCCGCTGATAGCGGGCGATCACGTCCGTCTGCGTGTAGGAGAACATGTGTCCCACGTGGAGGGAGCCGGAGGCCGTGGGCGGGGGAGTGTCGATCGAGTAGACGTCCTCGCGCGTGGTGTCCTCGCGGAACGCGTACGTGCCGTTCTCGCGCCACTGCGCGGAGTACTTCTCCTCCAGGCCCTCCATAGCCGGCTTGTCGGGGACGTTCACCGCGGTGGTGGACGCAGCGCTGTCGATGATTTCGGGCGTGTCTGTACCCTCGAGGTTCTGTGCCATGTGCTCCAGTCTCTCATGCACGCGGGCACGGGCCGTCGTAGCGTGGGGGCATGGCACGTTTGCACATCCACCGCATTCGCGAAGACGCCGCGCGAGACGACGGCGCTCGGATCCTGGTCGATCGCTTGTGGCCGCGCGGGGTCAGAAAGGACCATGCAGCCCTGGACCACTGGTTCAAGGGGGTCGCCCCGAGCGACGAGTTGCGCAAGTGGTTCGGTCACGACCCCGAGAAGTTCGACCGCTTCGCGCAGCGCTACCGCGAGGAACTCGACGAGGATGCCTCCGGGGAGGTCGCGCAGCTCAGGAGCGTGCTGCGGGACGTAGACTCCGCGACCCTGCTTTATGACGCGAAGGACGAGGAGCACAACAACGCCGTTGTGCTCCTGGGCTGGTTGCGCGATCACCGCAGTGGTTTCTGAAACGTCCTAATCGAGCCGATCCGGATTGTTCTAAGTCATAATTCCGCGCGCTACGGTGGAAGCATGACTCAGAACACACATCCCACCTACAAGGATCCCAAGCCGCTCGGCAACGGCAAGGTGGCCGTGGTCACCGGTGCCTCCACGGGCATCGGCGAGGCCACGGTGCGCCGCCTGCGCGAGAGCGGGTGGACGGTGTACGCCGTCGCCCGTCGCGCGGAGCGTCTCGAGGAATTGGCCCGGGAGACCGGCGCGAGTGCCGCGCCCACCGACATCACCGACCAGGCGCAGGTGGATGCGCTGCGCGATCGGGTGCTCGGCGAGCAGGGCACCGTGGACGCGATCCTCAACATCTCCGGCGGAGCACGCGGCACGGACACGGTGGCCGACGCCAAGGACGAGGACTGGCAGTGGATGTACGACGTCAACGTGATGGGCACCCTGCGGGTGGTCCGCGCGTTCCTGCCCACGTTGCGGGCCAACGGTGAGGGCACAGTGCTGAACCTGACCTCGATCGCCGCCCAGCGCGCCTACGAGGGCGGAGCGGGCTACAACGCTGCCAAGTACGCCGAACGCGCCATGACCGAGGCGCTGCGCCTCGAGGAGGCCGAGCACAACGTGCGCGTGGTGGAGGTGGCGCCCGGTCTGGTGCACACTCCCGAGTTCTCGCTCATGCGCCTGGGTGGTGACCAGGCGGCCGCGGACAAGATCTACGCGGGCGTGGAGAAACCGCTCTCGGGCCAGGACGTGGCCGAGGTCTGCGCCTTCGCCGTGGAACTGCCGCATCATGTGGACCTGGACACGATCACGGTCAAGCCCGTGGCCCAGGCTGCGCCGCACAAGATGATCCGCACGAACAACTGACAGCGTGCGTTGCGGTGACCGGCCTCCGGTGCCTCGGAGCACCGGCGGTCGGTTGCACCTGGTGGGCCGGTCCTTCCCATCCGCCCGGCGCCCCATGACCGGTCAGCGGAATGCCCTGGCTCTGCTTGGTCCGGCCGCACCCGCGAGAGCGCGCACGGAGCGGTTGCGGCTGAACGGGAGCATGAATTAGGTTAGGCTTGCCTTATCAAATTCAGTGACCCAGGAGTGTCCATGTCCCCTCACCGGTCCGGGAACGCGTCCCGGCAGTTCAATCGTCGCACCCTGCTGGGCTCCGGTCTGGCCGTGGCCTCCCTCATGGGGCTCGCGGCGTGTTCCACGGGCGCGCGGGACGGGGACGGGCAGGCGCAGACCCCCGGCGCCACGGCGTCGTCGAGCCCCACGGACACGTTCCCCGTGGAGGTGACACACGCCCTGGGCACCACGAAGGTCGAGGCCGCGCCGCAGCGGGTCGTGTGCGTGGGCGCGAGCAACACGCAGGACTTCGTGGCCGCGCTCGGCGTGGTGCCGGTGGGCATGACCAAGGTGGCCTGGGGCGGCAACGCGAACGGGTCCACCGACTGGTTCGACGCCAAGGTCTCAGAACTGGGCGGGAAGACGCCCAAGGCCATGGACGAGTCGGACGGTGTGAACTTCACGGACATCGCCGAGCTGAGCCCGGACCTGATCGTCGCGGTGAACTCCGGGGTCACCCGGGAGGAGTACGACCGCCTCACGAAGATCGCCCCGGTGGTCGCGTACCCCACGGGCCCGTGGGTCAACTCGTGGCAAGACATGCAGCGTGTCACGGCCAAGGCCCTGGGCCGTTCCGCGGCCGGGGACGAACTCGTGAGCCGCACCGAAGAACTCGTCTCCCGGCGCTCCGACGAACTCGGCGCGGCCAAGGGCAAAACCTTCATCTACGGTGACGTCTCCCAGAGCCTGGGGTTCTACGGCCCCGCGGACGGACGCCCCCGCTTCTTCACCGAGCTGGGCATGAATCTCGCAGACGCGGTCAAGGACAACATCACGGAGGATCAGTTCTGGCGCGAATGGCCCCGCGAACGTGCCGACGAGCTCACGAGCGACCTGTTCGTGGCGGCCGCGGAGGACGACGCCCAGGCCGAGAAGTTCCGCACGGACCCGATCCTCAAGACCATCCCCGCGATCGCGAACGGGCGGGGGATGTTCCTCACGGACAAGCAGGACGTGCTCTCCGGGTACTCGTCCTCTCCGCTGTCCATGCCCCACGCGCTCGACGCCCACATCCCGGCGATCAAGACCACGCTGGGGGCCTGACCCTTCGTGCCCGGCAGTTCCACATTCGCCCGCCCCGACGCCGCGCCGTCCGCCCCGCGCGGGCGCACGCGGGGTCGGGGTATGTCCTGGCCCGCCATGGCGGCACTGCTGCTCGTGGCCGTGTTCCTCTCGATCTCGTACGGGTCCCGGCCCATCGGGCTGGGTGTCACGTGGCACGTGGTCCCGCACGTATTCTCGGGTGACCCGGGGGCCGTCCCCGGGGTTCCCGCGCTCGACGGCGCCGTGGTCGAGTCCCGCGTGTGGCGCACCGGGGCGGGCCTGCTCACCGGGGCCGCGCTCGCCGTGGCCGGGGCGTTGTTACAGGGTGCCACGCGCAACCCCCTGGGCGATCCGGGCATCCTGGGGCTGACGGCCGGGGCCGCGTTCGCGGTCGTGGCCGGCGGCGCGTTCCTGGGTCTGACCGGCGTCACGCACCAGTTGTGGCTCGCGGCGCTGGGCTCCGCCGTGGCCGTGGCCGCCGTGTACGCGCTGGCCTCCGCGGCCCGGGGCGGGGCGCGTCCGGTGACCCTGGCCCTCACGGGGGCGGCGGTCTCCGCGGGTCTCACGGCGCTGACGAGCGCGGTGCTGTTGAGCAACCAGGCCACGTTCGACACTTTCCGGCGCTGGCAGGTCGGTGAACTGACCCGGCCGGACGGCACGTTCCTGGTGCTCGCGAGCCCCGTGATTCTCGTGGCCCTTCTGCTCGGGTGGACGCTGGCCCGTTCCCTGGACACCCTGACCCTGGGCGAAGCTCTGGGTCGCGGACTCGGGGTGAACCCGGCGCTCGTGCGCGGCCTCGCGGGCCTGGCCGTGGTGCTGCTCTCGGGTACCTCCACCGCACTCGTGGGCCCGCTAGTGTTCTGCGGGCTGCTCGTACCCCACGCGGTGCGTTCGCTGGTGGGCATCTCCTACCGCAGGGTCGTCCCGGCGTGCCTGCTCGCGGGCCCGTTCATCGTCCTGCTCGCGGACGTCGTGGCGCGCGTGCTCGTCCCGGACCGGGAGATCCAGGTGGGGATCGCGCTCGTGGTGATCGGCGCCCCCGCGCTCGTGGTCGTGATCCGACGCAGGGGAGTGGTGGCCGCGTGAGTCCCGCCGTTTCCCCTTTTCCCAGGACGACGTCGCTGCCCGCCCCCGCGACCGTGGCCACCGTGCGCGCGGGACGCTCCCGCTCCCGACGCCGCACCCGCCGGGTCACGGCGCTGCTCGTGCTCGTCCTGGTCCTCGCCTCCTTCGCGCGGATCGCACTGGGCAAGTATGTCGTGGCCGTGCCCGACCTGGTCGCCGTGCTCACCCACGACTACTCCGGCCCCGCCGCGTACATCGTGTGGGACATCACTCTGCCGCGCACGGTGCTCGGGATCCTCACGGGGATCGCCTTCGGGATCGCCGGTCACCTGTTCCAGCGCGTGCTGCGCAACCCCCTGGCCTCCCCGGACATCATGGGTGTCTCCTCCGGGGCCGGGCTCGGCGCGGTCGCGGCCATCACGCTGGGCGGGCTCTCCGGTGCCGCGGTGACACTCAGTTCCCTCGCGGGTGGTTTCGGCCTGATGCTCGCGGTGGTCCTGGCCGCCGGGGGTACGCGGGCCAACATCGGCAAACTCGTGCTGACCGGCGTCGCGGCGGGAGCACTGACCGCCGCGGCGATCAACGCGGTGCTGACCCGCGCGGACATCTACGCCGCCCAGGACGCGATGCAGTGGCTCACGGGTTCACTCAACGCTGCCCGGTGGGTGGACATCGCGCAGGTGGGGATCTGCCTCGCGATCCTGCTGCCCGTGTGCGCGGTTTTGGCGCCCGCGGTGGACACGCTCGGCGCGGGGGATCCCCTGGCCGCCGGGCTCGGGGTGCACGTGCGGGCCACGCGGCTCGCGGCCCTCGGGCTCGCCGTGGTGCTCGTGGCCGTGGCGGCCTCCGCCGTGGGGCCCGTGGCGTTCGTGTCGTTCATGGCCGCACCCATTGCGAGGGGGCTGGGCGGCGGTGCGGGTCACGCCCGGCACGCCGCGCTCGTGGGCGCGGTGCTCATGGTGGTCTCAGACTACGTTGCCGCGGAGACGATCCCCGGGCTGGCCCTGCCCGTGGGCGTGGTCACCGCGGCGGCCGGCGCGCCCGTGCTGCTGTGGTTGTTGATCGGGCGAGGAAAGGCGGAAGCATGACGTCCATGACCGATCCGAACCGGGCCGGGGGGACCGAGCAAGGCGAGGACGCGGCGTCGTCGTCCGAGCTCGCGGTGCGTGGGCTGACCGTGGGCTACGGCGAGACGCCGGTGCTGCGGGACGTGAACGTGACGTTCCCCGCGGGGGCCGTGACCGCTCTCGTGGGGGCCAATGGTTGCGGGAAGTCCACGCTGCTCAAGGCGTGCGCGCGCCAGCTCACCCCGTCCGCCGGAGAGATCCTCGTGGGCGGGGCGGACGTGAGTCGGTGGCACCGCACCCGGTTCGCGCGCACCGTGGGTTTCCTCCCACAGGACCCCGTGGCACCCGAGGGCGTGACCGTGCAGGAGCTCGTGGCGCGCGGACGGCACCCGTACCGTGGCGCCTTCGGACGGTGGCGTGCCCAGGACGACGACGCCGTGGCGGAAGCGGTCGAACTCACCGGGTTGGGGGAGCTGCTCGAACGCCACGTGGGGGACTTGTCCGGCGGTCAACGTCAACGCGTGTGGATCGCCCTCGCGCTCGCGCAGCACACGGACGTGTTGTTGCTCGACGAACCCACGACGTATCTGGACATCGCGCGCCAGGCCGAGATCCTGGACATCCTCACGGCACTGCAGCGCTCCCGAGGGATCACCCTGGTCATGGTGCTGCATGAACTCTCGCTCGCGGCGCGGTACGCGGACGTGCTCGTGGCACTCAAGGACGGGGCGGTCGCCGCGACCGGTTCGGCCGAGCAGGTCATGACCGATGAGGTGGTCAGCGACGTCTTCGACATGTCCGCGCGGGTGCTCCACGACGCCCCCACGGGCGCCCGGCTCGTGATCCCGTGGACGGGACCGGCGAACACCCCGCCGAGCACTCCAAGATCACCCGAGGAGGTACTGCCATGACGGAACTCGCATGTGTGACGGCCACCGTCACGGGACGCACGAAGCTCAGCGAACACCTCGTGCGCGTACGTGTGGCGGGGCAGGAATTGCGGATCATGCCGTGGGGCGACCAGGGACCGGGCCCCCGCACGGACGCCTACCTCAAGGTACTGATCCCACCCACCCCCGGGGCCACCGTGGCGGTGGACGTGAGCGACATGACCCGGTGGCGGCGCGAGTTCATGGCCGCCCCGCCCGAACGCCGGGGTTGGCTGCGCACGTACACGGTGCGCGATGCGGCCGAGGTGGAGCTGGCCGGGCACACGGTCCCGGAGCTGGCCATCGACGTGGTGCTCCATGACGACCCCGAGCATGGGATGGGCCCCGGGGCCGCGTGGGGTGACACCGTGCGCGAGGGTCAGGACGTGCAGCTGCTCGTGCCCTCGGGCGGGTCCCCCTGGTGGGCCGCGTGGGACGAACGGCGTGCGGCGGACCAGGACGTCGTGCTCGCTGGGGACGAGACTGCCCTGCCCGCGCTCGCCGCGATCATCGACGGCATCGAGCGGGGGGTGCACGTGGGTGCGCCTGCCCCTTCCGCCCCGCCCCGCAGCGTGACGATCGCGGTGGAGGTCCCTTCCGAGGACGACGCCGTGGCCGCGGCCGGCCCGCGCGCCCTCGCCCGGGCGACGTCGTCCGACGGGCACACCCTGACCGTGACGCTGCGCGGCGGCACCGAACTGCACTGGACGTGGCTGCCCCGGCGGGGACGCCCGCGCGGACTAGACCTGGAGCTGTGGCTGTGGCACAGGTTGTCCGAGCGCGCCCGCCGCTACTGGGAGGTCGGTCATGGCGAGCCCGAGGCTGCCCCGTCGGAGGAGGCGGACTTCGTATGGGACGTCGCCCGCCCGGAGGGCCGCGGTACCTACTGGTTCTTCGCGGCGGAATCCGCCACGGTCAAGTCGCTGCGCCGGATGTGCGTGAGCGGGGGAGTGCCCAAGACGGACATCTCGTTCATGGGCTACTGGAAACAGGGAGCGGCCACGGAGTGACCCCGCGGATGTGACGTCCGAGGTCAGGAGAGGCGGCCCGCGGCGTAGCATGGCGATGATCCGCCCGCACCCGAGGAGAGCTCCCGACCATGACCTACCCCCTGGGGCTGAACCTCGCCGGACGCGCCGTGCTGGTGGTCGGTGGGGGACCGGACGCCGCGCGTCGGACGCGGTCCCTGCTCGCCGAGGGCGCCCTCGTGGACCTCGTGGCACCTGATCTGCATGACACGTTGCGGGACCTCACGAGCTCACCCGGTCTCACGTGGCACGAGCGCGCGTTCCGCCCCGACGACCTCGACGGTGCGTGGCTCGTCTTCCTCCACGTCTCGGACTCCGGGGAACGGGAGCGGGTGGCGTTCGCGGCGGAAGAGCGTCGGGTCCTGTGCGTCGCGGGCGACGCCGCGCCCGGGCCCGATCGCGCAGCCGACACTCGGGCACCGGTCACTAAGGTGCCGGTTACCGAAACACGGGTTGCTCAGGATCGGGTCTTTCAGGCCCCGGTCACTCAGGAACCCGGGACAGTGGCGCTGGTGGGCGGAGGACCCGGCGACCCCGGACTGCTCACGGTGCGCGGACGGCAACTGTTGGCGGACGCGGACGTGATCGTCGCGGACCGGCTCGGCCCCACGGACCTCCTACCAGAGCTCGCCCGGCACGCCCGCATCATCGACGTGGGCAAGCGCGCCGGGTACCACAAGTACACGCAGGACCGGATCAACGAGACCCTCGTGGAGCAGGCGAAACTCGGACTGCGGGTCGTGCGGCTCAAGGGTGGGGACCCGTACGTGTTCGGCCGCGGTGGCGAGGAAGTCGAGTTCTGCCGGGCCCACGGTGTGGCCACCCAGGTGGTGCCGGGTGTGACCTCGGCGATTTCCGTCCCCGCCGCGGCGGGGATCCCCGTGACCCACCGGGACATGACCCACGGGTTCACCGTGATCACCGCGCACCAGCACTTGCGTCACGTGCCGTACCGGGACGGGCACACCCTGATCCTCATGATGGGCGTGCGGGGTCTCGGACGTAACGCCGAGCTGCTCATGGCCGCGGGCTACCCCGCAGACACCCCGGTCGCGGTCGTGGAGCGGGGCTGGACCCCAACCCAGCGCACGACCGTGGCGCAGCTGGACACGATCGCCCACGTGGCCCGCGAGCGCGAGGTCACTGCTCCTGCGGTGATCGTGGTGGGCCGGGTCGCGGCGCTCGCGCAGAAGTCATGCGCGACCCCCGGCCCCCAGGAGTCGGCTCAGGAGGGCTGACCCACCGGGATCTTCGCCCCGGACACCAACACCTTGTGCTCCTCACCGACCTCGGACTGGGCGATCTCCTCGGGGGTGGCCGGGCGGATCTGTTCGCGTTCGAGCACGTACATGCGCGCGTCCACGTCCTCCGGCGCACTCGCGGCTGCAGCCCGAGACCCCGAACTTGAACTTGTGGGGTGAGCGCAGCCCGCGGTAGCGGTTCTCCAGGTCCACGGCGAGCGCCACCGAGTCCTGCACACCGAAGCGGCACCACGAACTGCCGATGCACGACTTCACATTGCGCAGCGCCTTGCCGTACGCGGAGCCGGACTCGAATCCGGCGTCCACGTGTTCCTTCCAGATCGTCGGCAGCTGCTCCAGGCGGGCCCCGTAGAGCCCGCTGCGCTGGGCGCCCGTAATCTTGGTGAACAGCCCGTACTCCTGACCCACCCGGGCCAGCACGCCCAGCTTCTCGAGAGTGATCTCGCCCCCGGGGATGCGGGGGATCACGGAGTAGGTGCCGTCCTTCTGCATGTTGGCCATGGTGCGGTCGTTGGTGTCCGGGGGAGACGAACAGTGCGGCGGCGAGCAGGGCGAGTAGTCCCTCCCGTCGGGGTATCATGGCGGGGTGCGCCCTGCGCGCACGGGTGTCGATCCGGCCATCACCGGGGAGCCCTTCCGGAAGAACAGGCACCGCGCCCCAGTAGAACCGGACGACTCGGGCCCGTGACAGCCCCCAACGAGCGACTCGCGGCGTCGTCGGCTGTGCCGATGCCACCGCGGGTAAGCGAGGTGGTACCGCGCCACCGGCGCCCCGCGCGCCCGAGCGTCCTCGCATCCTGAACCACACACCCCTCAGGATGGAGCACCGTGACCGAATCCTTCGTGTATCCCAAGGCGAGCACCGACCCCAGCGCACACGGGGTGCCCTCCGCGCCGCGTTTCCCCGCGGTCGAGGAGCGCGTCTTGGATTACTGGAAACAGGACCACACCTTCCAGGCGAGCATCGACCAGCGCGACCGCGGGGACCACGGGTCCAACGAGTTCGTGTTCTACGACGGCCCGCCCTTCGCCAACGGCCTGCCCCACTACGGCCACTTGCTGACCGGCTACGTCAAGGACCTCGTGGCCCGCTACCAGACGCAGCAGGGCCGGCGCGTGGAGCGCCGCTTCGGGTGGGACACCCACGGACTGCCGGCCGAACTCGAGGCCATGAAGCAGCTCGGGATGACCGACAAGCAGGACATCGAGGCCATGGGCATCGACAAGTTCAACGACGCCTGCCGCGCCTCCGTGTTGAAGTACGCGTCCGAGTGGCAGGACTACGTGACCCGCCAGGCCCGCTGGGTGGACTTCGACAGCGACTACAAGACCCTGAACGTGGACTACATGGAGTCCGTGATCGGCGCGTTCAAGGTGCTGGACGACAAGGGCCTGGTCTACTCCGGCTACCGCGTGCTGCCGTACTGCTGGAAGGACGAGACGCCCCTGTCCAACCACGAGTTGCGCATGGACGACGACGTCTACAAGAACCGCCAGGACCCCTCCGTGACCGTGGCGTTCACGCTCTCCGAGGACACCTCGTGGGCCACCGATCCCGCCGTGGCCGCCGAACTCGCCGGCGCGGAGGCCATCGCCTGGACCACGACCCCCTGGACCCTGCCCACCAACGAGGCGCTCGCGGTCGGTCCGCACATCGACTACGTCCTGGTCCCCGGTGCCGGTGACCTGGCCGGGCGCCGCTTCCTCGTGGCCGCGGAGCTCGCGGGCGGGTACGCCAAGGAGTTCGGGTACGACGACGCCGCGGCCGTCGCGGACGCCGTCACCGCCCACTACACGGGCGAGCAGCTGGGCGGAATCCGGTATCGGCCGCTGTGGGACTACTTCACGGACGCCGAGCGCTTCGGGACGCAGAACGCGTGGCAGATCCTCGTGGCCGAGTACGTGTCCACCACGGACGGCACGGGCATCGTGCACCAGGCCCCCGCATACGGCGAGGACGACCAGATGGTGTGCGCCGCCCACGACATCCCCGTGGTGCTCTCCGTGGACGAGAGCGGACGGTTCTACGATTTCTTCACGGACGAGTCCCTCGCGCAGGGCGCGCCGCTCGGGGAACTCGCCGGGCACAACGTGTTCGACAAGGACGTGGCCCGCACCGTGGTCCGGGACCTCCGAGCCCGCGGCGCGCTGCTGCGGGAGGCCTCCTACGAGCACTCGTACCCGCACTGCTGGCGCTGCCGTAACCCCCTGATCTACCGCGCGGTGTCCTCGTGGTTCGTGAGCGTGACCGCGTTCAAGGACCGGATGGTCGAGCTGAACCAGCAGATCAACTGGATCCCCGATAACGTCAAGGACGGCCAGTTCGGCAAGTGGCTCGAGAACGCCCGTGACTGGTCCATCTCTCGCAATCGCTACTGGGGTTCACCCATCCCGGTGTGGGAATCGAGCGACCCCCATTACCCGCGCCGGGACGTCTACGGTTCCCTCGCGGAGCTGGAGCGGGACTTCGGCCGACTTCCGCGCAACGCCCAGGGCGAGGTGGACCTGCACCGGCCGTGGATCGACGACCTGACCCGGCCCAACCCGGACGACCCCACGGGCGAGTCCGTGATGCGCCGCGTGCCCGAGGTGCTGGACGTGTGGTTCGACTCCGGGTCCATGCCGTACGCCCAGGTGCACTACCCCATGGAGAACCGGGAGTGGTTCGAGACCCACAACCCGGGTGACTTCATCGTGGAGTACATCGGTCAGACCCGCGGCTGGTTCTACACGCTGCACATCCTGGCCACCGCGCTGTTTGACCGCCCCGCGTTCCGCAACGTGATCTCCCACGGGATCGTGCTGGGTTCGGACGGGCAGAAGATGTCCAAGTCGCTGCAGAACTATCCGGACGTCAACGAGGTCCTGGACCGGGACGGTTCGGACGCCATGCGCTGGTTCCTGATGTCCTCGCCCATCCTGCGCGGCGGCAACCTGATCGTCACCGAGCAGGGCATCCGCGACGGCGTGCGCCAGATGATGTTGCCGCTGTGGAACGTGTACCACTTCTTCGGTCTGTACACGAACGCCGCGAACGGGGGAGCCGGCTACGACGCCCAGTTGCGCCACGACGCCGATCACGTGATGGACCGCTACATCCTCGCGGAGACCGGCGCGCTCGTCACGGACGTCAAGCGGTTGTTCGACGACTACGACATCTGGGCCGGTGCCGAGCGGTTGCGCTCCTACATGGACACCCTCACCAACTGGTACGTGCGCCGTTCCCGCGAGCGGTTCTTCGAGGAGGACACCCAGGCCTTCGACGTGCTGTACACGTGCCTCGAGACGGTGTGCCGCGTGGCCGCCCCGCTGCTGCCGCTCGTCACGGAGGAGATCTGGCGCGGTCTTACGGGTGGGCGCTCCGTGCACCTGACCGACTGGCCGGATGCCTCCCTGTTCCCCCGGGACGAGGCCCTACTCACGGCCATGGAGCGCACGCGCGCCATCTGCTCGGCCGGGTCCGGTCTGCGCAAGACCCACAACCTGCGCGTGCGGCAACCGCTCGCGGGCATGACCGTGGCCGTGCCCGGGGCGCATGCCCTCGAGGGCACGTTCCAGGAGATCATCGCCGATGAGTTGAACCTCAGGTCCGTCACGCTCGAGGACTCGGAGCAGGTCAGCGCCGCGGACCACGGTATCTCCCAGGAGTTGAAGGTCAACGCCCGCGCGGCGGGCCCGCGCCTGGGCAAGCAGGTCCAGCAGGTCATCAAGGCCACCAAGAACGGTGACTGGTCGGTCTCCGCGGACGGCGTCGTCGTCGCCGGCTCCGTGCCCCTGCAGGAGGGCGAGTACGAACTCGTCACGGTCGTCGACGACGCCGCGGCGGACTCCGCGCGCGCCGTGACCGTTCTGCCCGGCGGCGGGTTCCTGGTCCTGGACACCGAACTGACGGATGAACTGCGCGCCGAGGGCGTGGCGCGGGACATGATCCGTGCGATCCAGCAGGCCCGGAAGGACGCGGACCTGCAGGTCTCGGACCGGATCCGCACCCACGTCGCCGCGGACGCGCAGACCGTGGCCGCCGTGGCCGCGAACCGCGAGCTCGTGCAGTCCGAGACCCTGTCCCGCGAGCTCGAGCTCTTGGAAGCGGACGAGCCGTCCGTGACCGTGGCGGTGATCGACGCGTGAGCGGGGCCCAGGAGCACGAGGACTTCGCATCGGTCGAGAATATCTACCAGCACCTGCTGAGTCGGGCGCCGGAGGACAGGATGGCGCCGCGACTGGACGCCGTGGCCGCCGCGGTCGCCGCGCTCGGGGATCCGCACCGCAGCGCACCCGTGGTGCACGTGACCGGGACCAACGGCAAGACGTCCACGGCCCGGATGATCGAGTCGCTGTTGCTCGCCCACGACCTGCGCGTGGGCCGGTACACGAGCCCGCACCTCGAGCGCGTCACGGAACGGATCAGCATCGACGGCGAACCCGTCCCGGACGAGACGTTCGTGCGGATCTACTCTGAGATTGCCCCGTACCTCGAGCTCGTGGACCGACAGCTCGAGGCCGACGGCGCTCCCCGCCTCACGTACTTCGAGACCCTTACGGTCCTGGCGTTCGCGGTCTTCGCGGACGAACCCGTGGACGTAATGGTCCTTGAAGTCGGCATCGGTGGCACGTGGGACGCGACCAACGTGGCGGACGCCGCGGTGTCCGTGGTGACCCCGATCGGGCTGGACCACACAACCATGCTCGGGGACACCGTGGGGCAGATCGCCCGGGAGAAGGCCGGGATCATCAAGCCCCAGGGCTTCCTCGTGAGCGCGGCGCAGCAACCCGAGGCCGCGCAGGTCCTGCTGGACCGGGCCCGGGAACTCGGTGACCCGTTCCGGTTCGAGGGCGTGGAGTTCGCCGTGACCGGGCGTTCCACCGCGGTGGGCGGCCAGGTCATCACCGTGCAGGGACTCGCGGGGGAGTACCCGGATCTCATGTTGCCGCTGTTCGGGGCCCACCAGGCCCAGAACGCCGCGGTGTCCGTGGCCGCCGTCGAGGCGTTCGTGGGGGGAGGGGACAAGCCCCTGAACCCCGAGCTCGTGGCCACGGGACTGGGTGCGGTCTCCTCGCCGGGCAGGCTCGAGCTCGCCCGCAAGGCACCGCCGGTGATCCTGGATGCGGCCCACAACCCGCACGGTCTGCTGGCCTCGGCGACCGCGGTGCGCGAGGCCTTCACGTTCACCAAGCTCAACCTGGTGGTGGGCGTGCTGCGAGACAAGGACGCTGCGGAGATGATGCGCGTGCTCGTGGACGAGTACCACGAGTTCGAGCTCGAACTGTGGTGCACCCGCTCCCAGTCCCCGCGCGCTGTGGCACCCGAGGAACTCGCGGAGATCGCCGAGGACATGGGCTTCGACGAGGACGCCGTGCACGTGAGCGAGCGACTGGACGATGCGTGCGCCGCGGCCATCCAGGACGCCGCGGCCCGCGAGCAGTTCGACGGCGCGGTGCTCGTCACCGGGTCCATCACCGTGGTGGGTGAGGCCCGTGTGCTGCTAGGACTCTGAGCCCGCCGCCCCGACCATGGAAGGAGCCCGATGGCCCGCATGACCAAGGCCCAGCGCGAATGGCGCCCTGGCCAACCCAAGAAGCCACGCTCGATCAAGACGATGTTCGCCTCGAGCGTGCTCTCCATCGAGGCGTTCATCGTGTTCTTCGCCGCCCTCGCGGCGTTCGGACTCACGGCGCGGGACTGGAGCACGGCCGGGAAACTGTGGCTCATGGGCGGATCGGTGGTTCTCGCCCTGGTGTTCCTGCTGGCGTGCGGCCTCCTGCGCAAGCCGTGGGGGTATGCCCTCGGGTGGGTGCTGCAGGTCGTGCTCATCGCCACGGGAGTGCTCGTGCCCTCGATGTTCGTGATCGGCGTGTTGTGCGCCCTGGCCTGGTGGTACGCCGTGGTCAAGGGTGGCGCGATGGATCGTGAGAACGTGCGGCGCGCGGAGGAACAACGCCGCTGGGAGGTCGAGAACCCCCTGACGTGATCACCGTCTCCCGGCTGTGGTCCCCGGGCGTTGCCGCGCGGGGACCACAGGCCGTTAGGCTCGGAGCGGAACCTGATCGACCGAGGACTCCGCGTGGGTCCACAGCAAGGAGAAGCACATGACGCAACGCACCCTCGTCCTCGTGAAGCCGGACGGCGTCCAGCGCGGCCTGACCGGGCAGATCCTGGCCCGCATCGAGGCCAAGGGCTACACGCTCGCGCAACTCGAGCTCGTGACGGCGACCCGCGAGATTCTCGAGCGGCACTACGAGGAGCACCAGGGCAAGCCGTTCTTCGAGCCGCTCGTGGAGTTCATGCTCTCCGGGCCCGTCGTGGCCGCCGTGGTCGAGGGGGACCGGGTCATCGAGGGCTTCCGCAGCCTCGCCGGTGCCACCGAGCCCACCACGGCCGCCCCCGGTACCATTCGCGGCGATTTGGGTCGGGACTGGGGCGAGAAGGTGCAGAAGAACCTCGTGCACGGCTCCGATTCACCCGAGTCCGCCGAGCGGGAGATCGGCATCTGGTTCAGCTGAGCTGAACGCGGGATCCATGACCGACTACGACCCGCGGATCGTCGACCTGTACGACGGGGCCAACCCCGACGGGCCGGACCAGGCCTTTCGTGACCGCGGCATCCTGACCGATCAGTGACGGCGCGCCGGGTTCGAGGTCGACGCGGTTCGGGGCGACTGGCAGCGGACGCCATTCGACGGCACGCACCCCATCATGGTGTTCGAGGCGCACGCCGTCTGAGCGCGGCGTCGGTGAACGGCTCAGGCGAAGATCGCGGTCGAGAAGCGCACCGCGATGATCCCGAAGACGATCACGAGCACCCCGATGCCCAGGAGCCACGCCCACGCGGCGGAACCGGCGGCGGTGCCACGCGAGGAACCGATCAGGCCGGCGCGGCGCATCCGCGCCGTCGTATGCGCGAGCAACAGGGTCTGGGCGCACCACACGATCATGCAGTACAGGCACAGGGCGTTGATGTGGAAAGTGGTCTGCCACCATAGCCACAGGGTGAACACCGAGCCAGCGGCGATCCCCAGCCACAGCAACCACCAGAACCAGCTGGCGTAGCGTGCGCCGGCGAGTACGCCCACGGCCACGGCGATCACCACGGCGTACGCCACGATCCCGATGAACGGGTTGGGGAAGCCGAAGAGCTCCGCCTGCGGGGTGCGCATGACCGTGCCGCACGAGAGCCACGCGTTGATGTCGCAGCTCGTGCGGTGTCCCGCGTCCTTGTAGATCGCGAGCCGTTCCGCCACGAGCACGGCCGATGCGGCGAAACCCACGATCGAGAAGATCACCGCGAGCACGGCCCACGCGCGGTCCGAACGGGTGGCGTGCGCCGGAGTCGTCTCGGGTGTCCGGTCGGTCAGGGGGGTGGTCGCGGAAGTTGGGCTCACGCGCCCGATCGTAGACCATGCGCATGACGACCCACCGGGCGCGGGCCGCCCGTGGCGGCGGGTGACGCCGGCACACACCCCGTACACGCGCTGTGGTCCGGCCGGTGGAATGTGGTCCGGACCACCCGGAATGTGCCCCGGCCCGGGGTGACTGTGAGATACTGCCAATGGTCGGGCCTCAGCCGCACGTGAGGAACCGGCCCGGCAGGAACACCGATCTCCCTCGGTACGGACCCGCGCTCTCACAGGATCGAGCGCGTCCGGAGCGGGGCAAGTTCGCGGTCCCCACGGACCCAGCGACTCGGGCATCCACCGGCTCGCGGACAGTGCGCGTGACACACGCCGCGCCCGCGAGTACGACTTTGACTTCCGGCGGCCGCGTGGCAAACACCGGCTCGACCGACCGAGCACACCTCGGGCCCGGGTGCGGGCGGTGTCCCGAGCAGGAGCACAACTTCACATGGAACCTGAGAAGGACAACGCGGAACAGTCACCCCTCGAGACTGCCGCCACCACCCCCGTCGAGGACAGCACCACCACCGACCCCGCCGTCACGCCTGATGCACCGGCCGACGACGCCGCCGTTCCCCATTCCGAGCCCGACGCCGCCGTGCCCGCCGACACCGCTACCGGGCAACCCGCGACGACCGACGCGTCCGCCGAGGATCCGGGGACGTCCGATTCCGCGGCCACCGCTTCCGACGATGCTGGCGTTGCGCACACGCCCGCGCGCGAGATCCCAGTGGCCGAGATCCCCGAGGCCGAGCAGCCCGCGGAGAGTATCGAGGACGAGATCGCGCTCGATGTCGAGGACGCAGCCGGTGACGCCGCTGAGAGCGCCCGCGAGACGGATGAGCAGGCCGCTCTGCGCGCCGACGGGCCCGAGCAGACGACGCAGGCCGGCGAAGGAACCGGCTCGGCCGAGGCGAGCGACGAGCAGACCGACACCTCGGAACAGACGGACGCGCAGACTGTACAGGTCGAGGAGTCCGCGAACGACCAGCCCAGCACCCAGGAGAACTTCGGGGCCTTCGGTCCCGGTGCCTCCCTCATGTTCCATGCCCCGGACCCGGACGAGATCCGCCGTGCCGCCGAGGAGCAGGCTGCCCGACTGCGCGAGGCTGCCAAGGAACGCGACGCCCAGCGCGAGGCCGAGCGGGCCGCGCGCAATGACGTGGACAGCGAGGACGACAAGTCCGGCGAGGTCACGAGCAAGCGGCGTCGCCGGCGGCGTCGCGGTGACGAGGACATGGAACTCGTGGACGAGTCCGACGGCTCGGTGACCCGGGTCCGCGCCCCGCGCGGTGCCGGTGAGGGCACGGGCAGCGACGAGGTGACCGGGGTCAAGGGCTCCACGCGGCTCGAGGCCAAGCGTCAGCGTCGTCGTGAGTCCCGGCAGTTCGGCCGCCGCCGCCACGTGATCACCGAGGCCGAGTTCCTGGCCCGGCGCGAATCCGTGGAGCGCAAGATGCTCGTGCGACAGAAGGACGACCGGATCCAGATCGGTGTGCTCGAGGACGGGATCCTTGCTGAGCACTTCGTCTCGCACACCCAGCAGGACTCGCTGATCGGCAACGTGTACGTGGGCAAGGTGCAGAACGTGCTGCCGTCCATGGAGGCCGCCTTCGTGGACATCGGCCGCGGCCGCAACGCCGTGCTCTACGCCGGTGAGGTGGACTGGGACGCCGCCGAGCTGGGCAGCAAGCCCCGCAAGATCGAGAACGCCCTGAAGTCCGGGGACACCGTGCTCGTGCAGGTCACCAAGGACCCCGTGGGGCACAAAGGTGCTCGGCTCACGAGCCAGGTGTCCCTGCCCGGTCGCTACCTCGTCTACGTCCCGGGCGGTTCCATGACGGGGATCTCCCGCAAGCTCCCGGACGTGGAGCGCCAGCGGCTGAAGAAGATCCTCAAGGACCGGTTGCCGGAGGGCGCGGGCGTGATCGTGCGCACTGCGGCGGAGGGTGCCTCCGAGACCGAGCTGACCAACGACATCAACCGGCTGCGCTCGCAGTGGGAGCAGATCCAGGACAAGGCCAAGTCCACCAAGACGCTGGCCCCGGAGATGCTGTACGCGGAACCGGACCTGACCATCAAGACCGTGCGGGACGTCTTCAACGAGGATTTCACCGCCATGGTGGTCCAGGGCGAGCAGGCGTGGGACAACATCGAGGCTTACGTGACCTACGTGGCGCCCGACCTGCTGGACCGCCTCGAGCGCTGGACCGGCGATGACGACCTCTTCGAGCACATGCGCGTGGAGGAGCAGATCCAGAAGGCCCTCGAGCGCAAGGTCTTCCTGCCCTCCGGCGGATCGCTCGTGATCGACCGCACCGAGGCCATGACCGTGGTGGACGTCAACACCGGCAAGTTCACGGGCTCCGGGGGCAACCTCGAGGAGACCGTGACCAAGAACAACCTCGAAGCCGCCGAGGAGATCGTGCGGCAACTGCGGTTGCGGGATATCGGCGGGATCATCGTGGTGGACTTCATCGACATGGTTCTGGAGTCCAACCGCGATCTCGTACTGCGCCGGCTCGTGGAGTGCCTGGGCCGGGACCGCACGAAGCACCAGGTGGCCGAAGTGACCTCCCTGGGTCTCGTGCAGATGACGCGCAAGCGCATGGGTACGGGGTTGCTCGAGGTCTTCTCCGAGCCGTGCGAGGAATGCGCGGGCCGCGGCGTCGTGGTCCACGACCACCCCTTGAAGGGCCGCTCCGGCGCGGCTCCCTCCGACCACCGCGGCACTCGACACGAGCGTAAGCGTTCGCGCAACAAGCAGCACAACGGTGCGCAGGACAAGCCCAGGAACGGCAACCAGCACCACGGTTCGGACGAGCCGGACCAGGCGCGCGTGGAGGCCACCCGCACGGCGTTCGCAAACATCGCCGCGGCCTCCTCCCACGACGAGTCCGACGACGCCGCACGGAATGCTTCCCAGGGCACCGCACCGCAGTCCGGGGGCGGGCAGGCCGAGGACACCGGTTCCCAGGAGCAGCAGACCTCCCGCGGTCAGCAGGGCGGGGAGCACGCGTCCGAGAACTCCCACGGGGAGTCCGAGGGCGGGCGCCGTCGCCGCAAGCGCCGCGGCAAGCGCAGCCGCGGTCGCGGTCAGCAGGGCGAGGACAACGCCGTGCAGAACGACGGTTCCGGCCGGGACGGTTCCGGGAACGACTCGCGCGGGGATTCCCGGTCCGAGGACCGTTCCGGTGGGGACTCGTCCGCGAGCCTCACGATTCACGGCGAGGTCATCGAACTGCCCCACGGGCAGTCTGAGCAGCGGGGGAGCGAGGGCACCCAGGAGGCCCTGTCCCTGGATTCGCTGAGCGCCGCGTTCACGGATGCGGGCGAGGACGAAACCTCGACCGAGGGTGCCGTTCAGGATGCGGACGCCGCGTCCCAGCCGCGAGAGGCGGTGTCGAAGCGGTCGGCCGCCGGACACGCGCCGTCGAACTCCGGGACTGCGCAATCCAGTGCAGGGCAGACGAGTGCCGCGCAGCAGCAGAGTTCCGGGGCGGCGTCGTCCCCCGGCGGGAACCGGCCGGCGGCGGCGCCGGCGGCTCCGACCCGACGGCGCCGTGGGTCGCGGCGTGCCGTGGCGCCGGCGGCCGCGCCCGGAACCGCGAGCGTGGAGACCCACGAGTACACGCAGGAACGGCAGGTCAGCCGTTTCACCGCGGAGGCCGGGGCCGTGGCCCCCGCGGCGTCCGGTGACCAGCCCACCATCGTGGGTGTGGGCATCAAGGCTCAGGACATCACGATGACCGGCAAGCAGGACTGAGTGACCGGCGGCTGGATCCGTCGCCACGCGAGCAACACAGGGGCACCCGGGATTCCGGGTGCCCCTGTGGCATGATCGGGGACACACACACGGGGTGCTGCGCACTGCGGCTGAGAACACACCCGTCGAACCTGATCTAGCTCGTACTAGCGAAGGGATTGTCGTGGACACCACGCCTTCTACCGCCATACCCCGCGTCCTCTCGATTGCCGGAACCGATCCCACGGGCGGGGCGGGTCACGCCGCGGACCTGAAATCCATCGCCGCACTGGGCGGGTACGGGCTGAGTGTGATCACCGCAGTGGTCGCCCAGAACACCCGGGGCGTCGTGAGCGTGCACACCCCACCCGTCCAGGTCCTGCGGGACCAGCTGGACGCGGTCGCCGGGGACGTCACCCTGGACGCGATCAAGGTGGGGATGCTCGGCTCCGTGGAGGTCATCGACACGGTCCGGGACTGGCTCATGGTGGGGCGCGCACCCGTGGTCGTGATCGACCCCGTCATGGTCGCCACGGCCGGTGGGCGATTGCTGCGTCCAGACGCCGAACGGGCCCTGCGGGAGCTGCTGCCCCACGCGAATCTGATCACCCCCAACCTCCCGGAACTCGCGGTGCTGGCCGAGCGCCCCGTGGCCGCGACCTGGGACGAGGCGCTCGAGCAGGGACGCGCGGTCGCGGCGGCGTTCCATACCCGGGTCCTCGTGAAAGGTGGCCACTTGGCCGGGGACACAACCCCGGACGCCCTGTTGCTCCCCGGTCAGGACGAACCCGCCGCGTTGTTCGAGGGTCGCAGGGTGCACACGCGTAACACCCACGGCACCGGGTGCTCGCTGTCCTCCGCGGTGGCCACAGTCGTGGCGCGGACCGGGGACTGGCCCGAGGCGATCCGCACGGCCCGCACATGGTTGCGCGGTGCACTGCGCGGCGCGGACGAGTTGCACGTGGGTCACGGCAACGGTCCCGTGCACCACATGCACCACGTCCAGCACCTCGTCACGGATCCGGCGTTCGTGATGACGGCCGCCGCGGAATCCGAGGGCCCCCGGTTCACCGACGAACTGTGGGAGGAGAGCGCCCCGGTGCGTGAACGCATTGCCGCCCTGGCGTTCATCCGGGGCCTCGGGGACGGCACCCTGGACCCAGGCGAGTTCGAGCTGTACCTGGACCAGGACATGCAATATCTGCAGTACTACTCCCGGGCGCTGGCCCTGCTCGCGGCCTCCGCCCCGGACGAGCGTTCGCGCGAACACTTCGCCGCGGCGTCGGCCTCCGTGGTCTCGGTCGAGTCCGCGCTGCATCGCGCCCGGCTCGGGGACCGGGAGCCCATGCCGCCGAGTGACGTCACGAGCAGTTACGCGGACTTCCTGCTGGCGCGCACGGGTCAGGACGGCTTCGCGGTGGGCTCCGCCGCGATCCTGCCGTGCTACTGGCTCTACGCCCACGTGGGTGCGGAGCTCACCCGTCGTGCCCGCGTCGCGGGACCGCAGCACCCGTTCGCCGACTGGCTCAGCACGTACGACGATCCGGACTTCCAGACCGCGACCGAGTCGGTGCGCGAGATCGTGGACCGGGAGGCCGCCCACGCGGACCCGGCCACCCGGGAGCACATGCGCCGCGCGTTCCACCGGGCGTGCGCGCTCGAGCTGGCCTTCTTCGCGCAGACGACCCCGGCGACGTCGGCGGAGGGCGAGCGGCGCGCCGCGGCGCAACTGGCATGACTTCGGGTGATCGGGTAGGCTGGGGTGTCGGTGCCGAGCGCCGGTGTGTGTCATATCCAGTTCACGCACCAGGTTGCGGCACACTCGGGCGAACATCCTGAATCGATGCGATAGCCACGCGGAGAATGCGGTCGGTCACGGATCACCGCGGCGTGATGTCTCGACATTCGCAGTCCTCCAGGAGTACGCCCGACCCACACACGTAGTCCATAGATGTCGAGAGAAGTGAGTTCCCAAGTGGTGTACGCGATTGTCCGCGCAGGCGGCCGCCAGGAGAAGGTTTCCATCGGAGACCTCGTGACCCTTGACCGCGTCGCCGGCGAGGCAGGCAGCACCGTAGAGCTTCCTGCGCTGCTGCTGGTCGATGGGGACAAGGTCACCTCCGACTCCAAGACCCTGGCCAACGTCAAGGTCACCGCCGAGATCGTCGAGGACCTGCGCGGTCCCAAGATCTCGATCATGAAGTACAAGAACAAGACCGGTTACAAGAAGCGTCAGGGCTTCCGCGCCGAACTGACCACCGTCAAGGTCACCGGCATCGACGCCTGAGCATCCGGCTCCTCACATACGTTTCCAACGAAGGTAGGCACACACCATGGCACACAAGAAGGGTGCGAGCTCCACTCGCAACGGCCGTGACTCCAACGCCCAGTACTTGGGTGTGAAGCGCTTCGGCGGCCAGTCCGTTAACGCTGGCGAGATCATCGTCCGCCAGCGCGGCACGCACTTCCACCCGGGCGTGAACGTGGGCCGCGGCAAGGACGACACCTTGTTCGCCCTGGCTGCTGGCGCCGTCGAATTCGGCACCCGCCGCGGTCGCCGCGTGGTCAACATTCAGACCGCCGAGTAATTCTCATTCGGACCCCTGGGTCCACCCGCCGCCACGACCCCGTGGCGGCGACCACTAGAGGGTGGGCGCTTCACGCGCTCACCCTCTAGTCTTTTCAGAAGACCCCGGTCGACCCGCTCGCAGCAGGTGACCCCTACCACCGAGGAGCCGCGTGGCTAGTTTTGTAGATCGAGTGATCGTGCACGCCACGGGCGGTAACGGCGGCCACGGCTGCGTGTCCGTCAAGCGCGAGAAGTTCAAGCCCCTGGGCGGCCCGGACGGCGGCAACGGCGGCGACGGCGGTTCGGTGATCCTGCGTGTGGACGGTCAGTCCACCACGCTGTTGGGTTTCCACCACGCACCCCACCAGAAGGCCCCCAACGGTGAGCCCGGCAAGGGGGACATGCGCCACGGTTTCAAGGGCCAGGACCTCGTGCTGTCCGTCCCGGACGGCACCGTGGTCAAGGACCGGCAGGGCAACGTGCTCGCGGACCTGCTCGGTGAGGGCAGTGAGTTCGTGCTGGCCGGTGGCGGCCAGGGCGGACTGGGCAATGCCGCACTGTCCTCGCCTAAGCGCAAGGCCCCGGGCTTCGCTCTGCTCGGTGTGCCCGGTGAGGAACACCAGGTCGAGCTCGAACTGAAGTCCATCGCGGACATCGCCCTGGTGGGCTTCCCCTCCGCGGGCAAGTCGAGCCTGATCGCGGCCATGAGTGCCGCGCGCCCCAAGATCGCGGACTACCCGTTCACCACCCTGGTGCCCAACCTGGGTGTGGTCCAGGCGGGTGACACCCGCTTCACCGTGGCGGACGTGCCGGGGTTGATCCCGGGTGCTTCGGAGGGCAAAGGGTTGGGACTCGAGTTCCTGCGGCACGTGGAGCGCTGCGCCGCACTCGTGCACGTGATCGACTGCGCCACGCTCGAACCCGGGCGGGATCCGCTGAGCGACCTGGACGCCCTCGAACAGGAACTGTCCCACTACGCCGAGGCCATCCGCGACGACGACCCCACCACGATCCCGCTGACCGAGCGCCCCCGACTCGTGGCCCTGAACAAGGTGGACGTGCCCGAGGCGCGGGAACTGGCCGAGTTCATCCGCCCCGAACTCGAGGAACGCGGCTACCCGGTCTTCGAGATCTCCACGGCCTCGCACGCCGGACTGCGGGAACTGGGCTTCGCGATGGCCGAGCTCGTCTCCCGTGCCCGCGAGCAGGAAGAACAGCGGGAGGAGCAGCGCCGCGCGGAGACCGTGCTGCGCCCGGAACCCGTGCGGCGTCGTCGAGGGAAGGACCGCAAGGAGTTCGAGATCACCCGCGAGGACCGGGCGGGGGAGCCGCTGTACCACGTGCGCGGCGTGAAGCCCGAACGGTGGGTGCAGCAGACCGATTTCAACAACGACGAGGCCGTGGGATACCTCGCGGACCGCTTCGCGAAACTCGGGATCGAGGACGAACTGTTCCGCATCGGCGCCCGCCCGGGCAACGCGGTGCTGATCGGCCCCGAGGACAACGGTGTGGTCTTCGACTGGGAGCCCACCATGGTGGGCGGCGCCGAACTGCTCGGCGGCCCGCGCGGTTCCGACCTGCGCCTCGAGGACACGTCCCGGCCCACGCGCCGCGAGAAGCGGGAACAGTTTTACGACCGCATGGACGCCAAGGCCGAGGCCCGCGCGGAGCTCGAGGAGCAGCGCCGCGCCGGGATCTGGACCGAGTCCGTGGACGACGCGCGAGATCGACGCCGTACTTCCGAGCCGAAGGAGACGCACGACAGTGAGTGACACGCCCCACGTGGAGAAGACCCCCACCGAGACGATCGACGTCCCGGCCATGGAGCAGCAAGCGGCCAAGTCCGCGATCCAGCTGAGCACCGAGAGCCGGGGGAAGAACCGCCGCTCTCCCATCACCCGCCGCGCGGACCTGCCCATGGCCCGGCGCGTGGTGGTCAAGGTGGGGTCCTCGTCCCTGACCTCGATCGAGAACTCGATCGACGAGAACGCGCTGCGCAGCATCGTGGACGCGCTCGGCCGGGTCAAGGCGCAGGGCGTGGAGGTCGTGTTCGTCTCCTCGGGTGCGATCACCGCGGGGCTGCAGCCGCTCGGACTGTCCCGCCGGCCCAAGGACCTCGCCACCAAACAGGCCGCGGCCTCCGTGGGACAGGGTCTGTTGATCTCGCGCTACACCGACTACTTCACGCGCTACGACGTCACGGTGGGTCAGGTGCTGCTCACGGCCGAGGACCTCATGCGCCACTCGCAGTACAAGAACGCGCATCGCCAGATCGAACGGTTGCTGGACCTGGGGATCCTGCCGATCGTCAACGAGAACGACGCCGTGGCTACCCACGAGATCAAGTTCGGCGACAACGACCGCATCGCTGCGCTCGTGGCGCACCTGATCAAGGCGGACGCGCTGTTGCTGCTCTCGGACGTGGACGCGCTCTACACCCGGCCACCCAAGGACGGCGGGGAGCGCATCCCCACCGTCGAGGATCCCATCACGGATCTCGAAGGCGTGGAGATCGGCACGATCGGCCGCGCGGGCGTGGGCTCGGGCGGGATGGTGACCAAGGTGCAGGCGGCGCGCATCGCGGCGTCGTCTGGCATCCCAGCGCTCGTGACCTCCGCCGCGAACATCGAGAGTGCGCTGGCCGGCGACGACGTGGGCACGTGGTTCGCCACGACCGGCGGGCGGCGCAACGTGCGGTTGCTGTGGCTCGCGCACCTCGCGGACATCAAGGGCACCCTAACCCTGGACGACGGCGCGGTGGAGGCCATTCGCGGTCGTCGCTCGCTGCTCGCGGCCGGTGTCACCGAGGTGTCCGGGAAGTTCACCGCGGGCGATCCCGTGGCCATGGTGGATTCCCAGGGAAAGGAAGTGGCCCACGGGCTGATCAACTACGCCTCGGACGAGGTCCCCGGGATGCTCGGCAAACGCACGCACGAACTGGGGGAGGAGTTCGGTGAGGACTACGCCCGCGAGCTCGTGCACGTGGACAATCTCGTGACCATGCGGCCCCGTTCGGCGAGGACCAAACTGAAACGAACCGTCTGACCGCACGTCCAACCCCCAAACTGAACCGTGGGCGCCGCGCGCCCGCACCACGATCCGCAGGAGGAACAGTGGCCGAGAACACGTCCGTACTGACCGCGCAGGAGACCTTCGGGGACGATCCCGTGGCCGGGGTCGGCCTGATGGCCGACGACGCCCGGGTGGCCGCCCGCACGCTCGCCCGCGCCCCGCGCGCGTGGAAGGACCGCGCGCTGAACCTCATGGCCGATCGGATCGAGGCCCGCGCCGACACCGTTCTCGAGGCCAATTCGCGGGACCTGGAACGCGGGCGCGAGTCAGGGATCTCCACCGCGCTGCTGGACCGGCTCAAGCTGGACCGTACCCGCATCACGGGTCTTGCAGACGCGCTGCGGGAACTCGCGGCCCTGCCCGATCCCGTGGGCTCCGTGGTGCGCGGGCAGACGCTCGCGAACGGGCTGCGCATGCGCCAGGTGCGCGTGCCCATGGGAGTGGTGGGCGTGATCTACGAGGCCCGCCCGAACGTGACCGTGGACATCGCCGGGATCGCCGTAAAGTCCGGTAACGCGGTTATGCTGCGCGGTGGTTCGGCGGCCTTCGACTCCAACCGGGCGCTCGTGGGCATCCTTCGGGACGCCCTCGCGGACGCCAAACTGCCCGTGGACTGCGTGCAGACCGTGGACGACTACGGCCGCGACGGCGCCAACGCCCTCATGGGTGCGCGCGGGAAGGTGGACGTGCTCATCCCGCGCGGCGGCCGTGGACTCATCCAGTCCGTGGTGACCAACGCGACCGTCCCGGTCATCGAGACGGGCGAGGGCAACGTGCACGTGTTCATCGACGAGTCCGCGCCCGCGCAGATGGCCGCCAAGCTCACCGTGAACTCCAAGACGCACCGCACCTCCACGTGCAACTCCGCCGAGACCCTGCTGCTGCACAGCGGGGCGCGGGAGACATCCCGCGAGGTGCTCGCCGCACTCGACAAGGCCGGTGTGACCCTGCACGTGGACGACCGCGCCGCAGCACTGTTGCCCCCGGGATCTGACCACCTGCAGGCCACGGACGAGGACTGGGCCACCGAGTACCTGGACATGGACATGGCCGTGAAGGTCGTGGACGGCATCGACGAGGCGATCGAGCACATCCGCACGTACTCCACGGGCCACACCGAGGCGATCGTGACCAACGACCTGGCTAACGCGGAACGTTTCACCGCGGAGATCGACTCCGCGGCGGTCATGGTCAACGCGTCCACCCGCTTCACGGACGGCGGCCAGTTGGGACTGGGTGCGGAGATCGGGATCTCCACGCAGAAGATGCACGCGCGCGGTCCCATGGGGCTGGAGGAGCTGACCACCACCAAGTGGGTCGTCCAGGGTGACGGCCACGTGCGTCCGTGAGACGTACCATGGAACGGACGTCACCCGGGACGTTCGTCGCATTCACCGACCGGCGCCGCCGGCCACAGAAGGGAACCGCATGAGCTCGCTCTACCTGTTGTCCAACGTCACCGTCCTGGCGGCCGAGGAGGGGCACTCCATCAACGAAGAGCTGCACGCCATGGCGCCGGTCTTCGGCATCGTCGCGTTCATCCTGTTCCTGATCATGCTCTTCATCTCCATGTCCTTCGCGTCCCGCGGCAAGGCCCCGGCCGTCGGTGAGTACGAGGACCCCGCGCAGCTGCCCGCGGAGGAGCAGGCCATGCTCGACCGGGTGCACGACACCCCGCGCCACTGACCGACAGATCGGCACGAGTGAATCCCCTCAGCGCGTCAGTGACCGCGGCCGAGACGGAACTGGACATCCCCCCGCGCAGGCCGGGTGTGACCCGGCTGGGAGTCATGGGCGGGACCTTCGACCCCATCCACCACGGGCACCTCGTGGCGGCGTCGGAGGTCGCCGCGGTCTTCGACCTGGACGAGGTCGTCTTCGTCCCCACGGGTGAACCGTGGCAGAAGGCCGGGCAGGACGTCTCCGACGCCGAGCACCGCTACCTCATGACCGTTGTGGCCACGGCGTCCAATCCGCGGTTCACGGTGTCCCGCGTGGACATCGACCGTTCCGGACCCACGTACACGATCGACACCCTGCGGGACCTGCGCACCCTGCGTCCCCACGCCGAGCTGTTCTTCATCACCGGCGCGGACGCCATGGCGGAGATCCTCACGTGGAAGGGCACCGATGAGCTGTGGTCCTTGGCCACGTTCGTGGGTGTGACCCGCCCGGGCCACGTGCTCTCCGCGCCCGTGGGCTCGGAGAGCGTGTCGCTGCTCAACGTCCCCGCCATGACCATCTCCTCCACGGACTGCCGCGCCCGCGTGGCGGCGGGCAAGCCCGTGTGGTACCTGGTCCCGGACGGGGTCGTGCAGTACATCAACAAGTACGGCCTCTACCGCGGTTCCACCGATCCCGATGTGGACCCGGAGACCGCCTCCGGCACCCCTGTGGCACAGGATGCCGGTACCCCCTCATCCGCCCCCACGGATTCGCCCGGGGTCCCCGCCCCGGGTCACAGGAGCACCGCGTGAGCACACCCCCCGAGAAGAACCGAGCTGCGAACCCCCAGGAATGCCCGTGGGCCGTCCACCCGGCCACGGGACAGCAGGAGTGGGTGGCCCCGCCGGCTCCCGTGATCGAGTTGGACACCCCCCAGCACACGGGTACCGTCAAGCCCTTGGGGCCCCGGCGACTCGCGCGGCTGCAGCGTGAGATGGTCGAGCACGCCCGGCAGATCCAGGAATCGGAGCGCACGGGCGGGGGAGAGGTCGACGACGCCCTGCTCGCCACCCAGCGTCGCCTCGCGGATCTCGCGATGCGCGCCGCGGCGGCCAATGAACAGGACCGGCAGGCCGCTGAGCGGGCCACCGCTGAAGAGCCCACCGCTTTGGGGAACGGACCCGCAGGATCCTCGGCCGCGGGGAACACACCCGCAGCGAGTAGCCCCGCCGGGGAGGCACTGGCTCGTCCGGCATCCGAGGGCTCCGTGCCAGGGGACACCGTGTCGTCGGGTCACGCTCCCGCCGCACCCGGGATCGGCCAGGCGCCGGTCACCCCGCCGCAACCCGTGCACGACGAGCCGGAGCCGGAGTACTTCACCATCACCTTCCCGCCGGCCCTGATGACCCAGGCGACGGGGGTGAGCCTGGGGAAGAGTCTCGCGGACCCCGCGTCCCTCCCGGCCTCACCCGTGCGCTACGGACCGGTCACCGAGACCTCCCGGATCCCCGTGATCCAGGCCCCGCACCGGGACCGCACACCCGAGGGGACGCACGAGGCCGCGGCGGGAGCGGCGTCGTCGACCCCCGAAACGCGGTCCGAGACCGTGGCTCCTCCCGCCGAACCGGTGCGCGCGGTGGACGCCGAGGGACTGACCCTGCTGGAACCCGGGGCGTATTCCCGCGGGACGTCCACGACCCGAGTGGTGCTCGCGCTACTCGTGGCCGTGATCGTGGCGCTCGTGGTGGCCTTCGTGATCTTCGTTCTGTGAAACCGACCCATGTGAAAGGACAGCACACTTCAGTGACTGCAACCACCGAATCCATCGACCTCGTGCGCAGCGCCGCGCGCGCCGCGGACCAGAAGAAGGCCGAGAACGTCGTCGCGTTCGACGTCAGCGAGAGCCTCGCCATCACGGACGTCTTCATGGTGACCTCCGCGTCCAACGAACGTCTGGTCTCCGCCGTGGTGGACGCCGTGGAGGAAGCGCTCATCGAGCAGCACGACCGCCGGCCCCTGCGCCGTGAGGGCAAGGGGGAGGGCCGCTGGGTGCTCCTGGACTACGGGGACGCCGTGATCCACGTGCTCCACGACGAGGACCGTGCCTTCTACGCCCTCGAACGGCTGTGGGGCGACTGCCCGGCGATCGACGTCCAGTTGCCATCGGCTGGCTCCGCGGACATCGACGACGACGCCGCTCCCCGCGCGGTCTGAGCTCGCGCCGCCGGGCAATTTGCGCGAGTTCGCGCGAACTGTCTAGGATGGTCGAGTCGTTCCGGGGAACTGGAAACGCGGTGGTCTCACGAAGTTGTTCGGGAGTGAATCCCGGGTAAACGTGGCAGGCCGAAGCGTGGTAAGGTTTCGGAGTCGTACGGGGCTATGGCGCAGCTGGTAGCGCACCTGCATGGCATGCAGGGGGTCAGGGGTTCGAGTCCCCTTAGCTCCACCGAATGGCCTGTCGCACGGGCGGAGAAACCCGGATCCTCGAAAGAGGGTCCGGGTTTTTCGCTTTCCGGGTGGGTTTGCCGTGCCGGGTGTGGTTGTCGGTCGAGGGTCCAGGAGGGGCCTCCGCGTCCGTGGCGTGGACGCCCCGCACGCCGGATACACATATGTGCCGAAAGGACATGATTCCGGGTCCCGGGCGTGCGTATCGCACCACAGATGTATTCCGTGGCCTTTCTCACGCTCTACACGGGGAAATTGTGTCCGGGCGGTCGTCACATCATGGGCAAGAAGATATGCCCCTCTCTACGCTGGGGGTGGCCCATCGTCGGGTCCCCGGAATGCGACACGAGAACACCATGTCGACGGATTTCCCCGCCCTTCCCACCTTCCACGGTTCCCTCCCGATGATCGATCCCGAGGACGTCGCTCTACTGCTGGTGGACCACCAGAGCGGCCTGTTTCAGGTCGTTGGGGATCTGAGCGTCTCGGACCTGCGCCGCAATGCGACCGTCCTGGCCAAGGTGACCGGTAGGACGGGGATGCCCGTGGTCGCCACCGCCTCCGTCCCGCAGGGCCCCAACGGCCCGCTCATCCCGGAGATCCAGGAACATGCCCCGCAGACCGTGTACGTGCCCCGCAAGGGTGAGGTCAACGCATGGGACTGCGTGGACTTCGTGGAGGCGGTCAAGGCCACGGGGAAGAAGCAGTTCATCATCGCGGGCACGCTGACCACCGTGTGCATGGCGTTCCCCGCACTCTCGGCGGTGGCCGAGGGTTACCAGCTGCTCGCGGAGTCCCACCAGAAGGCCCAGGAGGTCGAGCGCACGGGTGAGCCAGTGGATTCCGAGCGCGACTGAACGAACGCGCCTCGTGGCGCATCGGCCTGTTTCACGGGCCGCGGCGTGATGGGAGCGAGGGTGGGTGGGGTCCACCGTGGACC